>DASWER010000455.1:0-3594 GCA_036394655.1 Burkholderiales bacterium | reverse complement strand
GCCTTCCATTTCCCAGAGCGCGCCGGGACGCTGCTCGACGTTCGGCCGCTTGTCCTTGAAGTGGTGCCCGCGGCCGAAGTACTGCACGTACATCGGCGCCTCGTCGGGCTTGCCCATGTAGAACGACATGCCTTTGCCGTCTTCCTTGCCGCGGTTCTCCATGTCCAGTAACGAGCGGTGCGAAAAGACGACGTGGTAGCCGTCCGCGGCATTGTCGTAGGCGAGCTTCCAGTTGCCCTTGAACTTGAGCCGGTTTGCCTCTCTCACCACGACGCGTCCGCCCGGGTTGCGATCGAGCCACTGGTCGATCGGCTGGCGCGCAGCACCGAGGTAATCCTCGAGCGACGGAGCGTCGGTGTTCAACGTGCCGAAGACGAAGCCGCGATAGCTCTCGACGCGCGGCACCTGCGCGAGATTGAACTTGTTGTCCTTGAAGTCACTTGCGTAGCCCTCGGGCCAGGGCACGCCGCGCAGCTTGCCGGTGTTGAAGTAGGTCCAGCCGTGGTAGGGGCACTGGAAGGTCGAGGCCGAGCCGCGCGCATCGCGGCACACTCGCGCGCCGCGGTGCGTGCAGCGATTGAAGAGCGCGCGCAGCTTGCCGTGCGCGTCGCGCAGCACGATCACCGGCCGCAGGCCGAGCTTGGTGGTCAGGTAGTCGTCGTTGCGCGGGATCTGGCTCTCGTGCGCGAGGTAGACCCACACCTGACCGAAGATGTGCGTCATCTCGAGCTCGAAGATCATCGGATCGGTATAGATCGTCCGATGCACGCGGTCCTCGTGGACCAGATTCTCAAAAAAAATCGAAGTATTCATTCTGTTCCCACTCGGTCGGCTCGCTCTCGGCGACGCGATTGTCCTCCAGCCACTGCCGATAGCGGCCGAGCTCGCTGCCTTTGAGCTTCAGGTAGTAATCGACGAACACGTCTCCCAGTTGATGACGGAAGAGCGTGCTCTTATCCAGCGCCGCCAGCGCCTCGCCGAGGCTCGCCGGCAAAAGCGGCCGGTCGGCGGCGTAGGGCTCATCGTCGCGCGGCCCGGGCTCGAGCTTGCGCTCGATGCCGTCGAGCCCGGCGATGATCTGCGACGCAATGTAGAGATACGGATTCGCCGCCGGCTCGCCGACGCGGTTCTCCAGGCGCGTCGCAGGATCGCCCTTGCCGCCCAGGACGCGCACCATGGCGCCGCGATGGTCGAAGCCCCAGCTCGCGCGGTCCGGTGCCAGCGAGTTGGGTCGGAATCGTCGATATCCATTTACCGTGGGAGTGGCGAACACCGTGGATGCCACGGCGTGCTCGAGCAGTCCGGCGAGATAAGACTGCCCGATGGGCGATAGCAGCTCGCTCGCGGCGAAGAGGTTTTTGCCGGCGCCATCGGCCATCGACTGGTGCAGATGCCAGCCGCTCGCGTAGTAGCCCTTGAGCGCCGGGCGTGCCATGAAAGTGGCGAAGCAGCCCAGGCGCCTGCATACCTGGCGCGTCGCGGTGCGAAACAGCAGCAGGTCATCGGCGCTGCGCAGCGCGGACTGTGCACTGAAGGTGCACTCCACCTGGCCCGGACCCCATTCGTTCTCGATCGAGCGCAGCGGCAATCGCAGCGCGGTGTACGTGCGAGCGAGCTCGCCGAGCACCGGCTGCATGAGGTCCATGTTGGTCTCGGAGTGGTACGAGTAGCCGGGCTCGATCGGCGCGGTGCGGATAGCGCGGCCGCGAACGCCGGGGATGCCGACATGCTCCTCGGAGAGCTGGGTTTCGGCGAGGCGCGCGAGGTACCACTCCATCTCGAGCCCGACCTTGAGATCCATCTTCTTCTGCGCAAGACGCGCGACCTGGCGCCTGAGCAGATGGCGCGGTGAGAAATGGAATGGCTTGCCGTCGCGGAAGTATTCGTCGCACAGCACCCAGCCGACGCCCGGCGCCCAAGGCAGCGTGCGGAAGGTGGATGGATCCGGCACCACCGTGAGATTGGGCGAGCCGGTCATCTCGTCGAGTCCCATGCCGCCGCCGCGGGTGAACGACTTGAACACGCGGCCGCCCGCCGAATCGAGTGTGGTGGTCGCGACGTTGATGTTGTAGCCGTTCTCGAGCGCGTCGAGAAATACCGGCAGCGAGAGCGCCTTGGCACGCGATGCGCCATGCGGGTCGGCCCACGCGACGCGCACCAGCTCGAGCGGCTCGCGCTCCAGGCGCTTCCTGAGCTCGCGTGCCTGCGCGCGTTGCTCCTCGGACCACAGGCCGTGACGCTCGATGAACATAGTACGATTCTAAGGTGCTGAGGCTCTCGGCAGTCGGCAAGCGCTTCGGCGGGCGAACCGTCCTGCACCAGATCTCTCTGGAGGTGCACGCGGGCGAGTACATCGCGATCCTCGGCGAGTCGGGCATCGGCAAGTCGACGCTCCTCAATGTCATCGCCGGGCTCGAGCCGGTGGACGCCGGGCAGATTTTCTTCGGCGAGCGCGAGCTCACCGCGATGGACGACGATGCGCTAACGCTCCTCAGGCGCGATCACTACGGCTTCGTGTTCCAGGCGTTCCACGTCCTGCCGCAGTTGAGCGTCGAGCAGAACGTCGGCCTGCCGCTGCTCCTGCGCGGGGTCACCGATGCTGCGAAAGTGAAGAGCATCATCGCAGCCGTGGGTCTTGGCGGGCGCGAGAGCAGCTCGCCGCGCGAGCTCTCGGGCGGGGAGCTGCAGCGCGTGGCGATCGCGCGCGCCCTGGTGGGCGAGCCGCAGCTCGTGCTCGCCGATGAACCGACCGGCAACCTGGATCCCGAGAATGCGCGACAGGTGCTGGCGCTCTTCAGGGCGCAGACGAAAGAACGCGGCGCCGCGGCAATTCTTGCCACGCATTCCGAGCAGGCCGCGGCCGGCTGCGACCGGCGCTATCGCCTGAGCGCACAAGGATTTGAACCCGTAGCGTGATCCTCTGGCATGGGGTTTGCTCCGCTCGAGCGCATGCCGACATCTACAAAAGTGCTGGTCGCCGACATACCGGAGATGGACGAAAAGCTGCGAGAGTGCCTCCCGGGACACGAGCTGACGTTCGTACGCACCATGGTGGAGGTGCTAAAGGCGCTACGCCACGACGGCTTCCAGCTCGTCGTCATTGGCCTGTATTTCGACGAGTCGCGCATGCTCGAGCTCCTGCAGTACGTGCGCTCCCTACCCGCTTATAAGGAAGGTCCCGTCATTTGCGTGCACGGCGACCATCTCAACCTGAGCGAAGCGGTGATGAAGAACATCGACGTCGCGGTGAAGGCGCTCGGCGGGGCGGCATTCCTGAATCTGCGCGATGGCACCCTGGATTACAAGAAGGACTGCAGTTTTCTCGATCGCGTCGCCACCGAAAGCGGCACGAGCGTCAGGCCGAACTAGGCGACGCGGTTCAGTAGCGGCTGACCTTCGCGCAGGCGGCGCACGTTTTCCATGGCCGCCGTAATACTGCGGTCCAGGGTCTCCTGCGTCAGCCACGCGAGGTGCGGCGCGCAGATCACGTTGCGCATTGCCAGCAGGGGATGCGCCGCCGGGAGCGGTTCCACCCCGTAGACATCGAGCCCGGCAGCCGCCAGATGGCCGGTACGCAACGCCTCCAGTAGCGCC
>DASWER010000454.1:0-3700 GCA_036394655.1 Burkholderiales bacterium | reverse complement strand
ACGCCGGTATCGGCGATCCACTCGAGCAGCTTCCTGTCGTAGCCATCGAGCACTGCGCACGCGGTCTTCAACCCGGCAGCGGGCTTGCCATGGGCATCGCGGATCAGCTGGCCGAGTCCGGTGTGAAGGCACAGCACGTCGCCTTTCTCCACCTGGATCTGATCGGCCTGCATGACGCGCGCCAGCATCTCGTAATCGACCGCGACGCGCTGGTCGCCAAAATGGTGGCGCAGGTCGACCAGCACGCCGCGCCCTTGCATGCCGGTCTCGGCGGCGCCGGCGATCGACAGGTTGGTGGCGCCGAGCGCGCCCTGCGTGCCGCGGCCGGCGCCGTCGACGATCGCAAAGCCGTTGTAATAGACCTTCTCGGCGCTGCCGTCGCCGTCGGCATCGAACAGCGAACCCTTGTGCGGGAAGCCGTCCCAGTGTGTCGAGTACTGGGTGTGGAGCATCACCGCCTCGTCGGAGCCGATGTCGGTGTAGCGCGGATCCGAGCGCTCGAAGGAGAGATTGAAATAGACCTGGCCTTCCCGGTAGACCGGGTGGAAAACCGGCGGATGGCGGAACGAGTTGAGCACGTTGCCTCCCGGCAGGTCGAGCGGGTGGCTCAGGCAGAAGGCGCGGCCCGCCTTCACCTCCTGCAGCGCGCGCAGCCGGCGCTCGTCGGTGAGCAGGTTCAGGCGGCCGAGCTGATCGTCGTCGCCGAACTCGCCCCAATTCGATCCCTGCGGACGTGTCTTCCAGCGCTTGGTCATCTTGCTATGATGCACCGAGACCCGGGGACGAGGACCGCGCGATGCTGAAACTCTGCATAGGCCTGTTGATCGGCGCGGCGTCGCCCGCGGTGTTCGCGCAAGCGGCATATCCGACGAAGCCGGTGCGCATCGTCGTGCCGTTCGCGCCCGGCGGCGGCGTCGACCTGACCGCCCGCATCCTCGCGCAGCGGCTCACCGAGGGCTTCAAGCAGTCGTTCATCGTCGAGAACCGCACCGGCGCGAGCGGCATCATCGGCACCGAGTCGGTGGTCAAGGCCGCGCCGGACGGCTATACGCTGCTCGCCGGCTCGCAAACCACGCAGGCCGTGGTGCCCGCCATCTACAGGGACCAGGTGCGCTACGACACGACGCGCGACCTCGTCCCGGTGGCGGAGATCGCGCGCGCGCCGTTCCTGATCGTGGTGCATCCGTCGCTGCCGGTGAAATCGGTGGCCGATCTGATCAAGCTGGCGAAGGAGAAACCCGGCCAGGTGAGGTTCGGCGCTGCCTCCGGCGGAACGCCGCACATGGCGGGCGAGCTGTTCAAGCTCGCGGCCAAGATCGAGATGCAGTTCGTGCCGTACAAGGGCGAAGGCCCGGCGATCGCCGATGCCATGGGTGGGCACATCTCGCTGGTGTTCTCCAACCTCCCGGTCGGGCTGCCGCTCGCGCGCGACGGGAAACTGCGCGGCATCGCGGTCACCAGCGCGCAGCGCGTTCCCACCGCGCCGGAGTTCCCGACCGCGTCGGAGTCCGGATTGCCGGGATTCGATGCGTTCACCTGGTTCGGCCTGTTCGCCCCGAGCGCTACGCCGCGCGAAATCGTCGTCAAGCTCAACGCCGAGACGGTGCGTGCGCTGAATGCACCGGACACCAAGGAAAAGATGGCGGCGCAGGGCATGTTCACGACCACCGCCAACGTTGAAGACTTCGGTGAGTTCGTGAAGAAGGAAACCGTGCGCTGGACACAGATCGTCAAGGAATCGGGCGTCAAAGCCGAATGATCCGCGTCCTTTCGGCCACCGGAATGCTCGGCTCGGGGTTCCGCGAGGAGACGCTCAAGCGCGCCATGGCACTGCGCCCGGACTTCATCGGCGCCGATTCCGGCTCGACCGACCCGGGGCCGTACTACCTGGGCTCGGGCGACGCGCAGTTCTCGGATTCGACGTACAAGCGCGACCTGCGCCTGATGCTGCGCGCGGCGCGCGCCGCGAAGATTCCGGTGCTCGTCGGCTCCGCCTGCACCGCCGGCATCGACGCGCAGCTCGCGCGCCTGGTGGGCATCGCCCGCGACATTGCGCGCGAAGACAAGCTGCAGTTCAAGCTTGCCACGATCGCGAGCGAGCAGGACAAGGGCTACCTCAAGCGCAAGCTGAAGGAGGGCAGGATCACCCCGCTCGCCAATGCGCCGCGGTTCGACGAGGACGTGATCGAGCGCAGCGCGCATATCGTCGGCTTGTGCGGCATCGAGCCGTACATCGAGGCGCTGGAGCACGGCGCGGAGGTGATCATCGCCGGGCGCTCGAGCGATACCTCGATCTTCGCCGCGCTGCCGGTGATGCGCGGCTGCAACCCCGCCACCGCATGGCACATGGCGAAGATCATGGAGTGCGGCGCGGCCTGCGTGGTGCAGCGCAAGTATCCCGACTGCATGGTCGCGACGCTCGCCGACGACCACTTCGTCGTCGAGCCGCCGAATCCCGAATACCGCTGCGATCCGGTGAGCGTCGCTTCCCACAATCTCTACGAGAACTCCACGCCGTACGAGCTGATCGAGCCCTCGGGCGTGCTCAGCACCGTCGACGCGAGGTATGAAGCGCTGTCGGATCGGGCGGTGCGCGTCTCGGGCAGCAGCTTCAGGAAATCCGAGCGCTACACCATCAAGCTCGAGGGCGCGGAGCTCGCCGGCTACCAGAGCATCATCGTCGGCAGCGTGCGCGATCCGGTGATCCTGCGGCAGTTCGATTCATGGCTCGCCGGGCTCGAGACGGCGGTAAAAGATCGAATCCGCGCAGTCTTCGGAGATGTGGAATACAAATTCCATACGCGGGTGTTCGGCAAGAACGCGGCGATGGGACCGCTCGAGCCCGAGACTGCGATCGGCCACGAGCTCGGGCTTCTCTTCCAGGTCACCGCGCAGACCCAGGAGCTTGCCACCGCGCTCATGAAATCCGTTGGACACATGGCGGTGCACTACCCGGTGCCGGAGTGGAGCGGGCTCATCACCTCGATCGCGTATCCGTACTCGCCGGCGGAGATCGCGCGCGGCGCGAGCTATCGCTTCAACATGAACCACGTCGTCGAGCCGGCCTCGCCGCTCGAGATGTTCCGCATCGACTACGAGAGCGTGCGATGAAGCTCTGGCAGGTGGCGAAGCTGATCCGCAGCAAGAACGCCGGGCCGTTCGAGCTGACCTTCGACGTGATCCTGAAGGACCGCGCGACCTACGAGAAGGTGCGCGATGCGAAGGTGATCAACGCCGAATGGTTCGCGCGCACCTATCGCCTGAAGCCGGAGGTGGTGGCGATCATCAACTATGACGCCGCGAACGCGATCAAGGTCACCATCCCGCGGCCGACGATCTCCGGCGACATCGACGACAACGACGTCTTCGGCGGCCAGCAGTACGGGCCGCTCGTCGACTTAGAAGTTCCTTAGGACAAACCGCCGGACAAATCGCCGTCGTCCCCGCGAAGGCGGGGACCCACGCATTTTTTGGAGGTTCCCACCTTCGCGGGGACGACGGAGTTACAGGGCGTTAGGGGCGCTTTTCGACCGTCTCGGCCTCGATTTCGTAATGCTTGGAGAGGTCGATCAGGTCCTCGATCTCCTGGCGCGCGGCGACGAACTGGGGCTCGCTCACGCCGGTGTAGCTGCCGGTCGCGCGCAGCTCGGTGAGCGCGCGCTTGAGGAAGTGGAACGCGGTGCAGAGCACCACCTGCGCC
>DASWER010000453.1:0-3529 GCA_036394655.1 Burkholderiales bacterium | reverse complement strand
TGGGGCGGCATCAACAACACCTATTTCTGGGTCGATCCGCAGCGCGGCATCGCGGGAGTGATCCTGATGCAGTACCTGCCGTTCGCCGACCCCAGGGCGCTAGCGCTCCACGATGCATTCGAGCGCGCCGCGTATCAGCTTGTGGGGACTCAGTTAAAGGCCGCGCGCGGCGAGTCTTTTGCCGTGGCGAGGTGAATGTCGCCGCAATAGACCCGCTAGTCATCGTTTCCTAAACCGGGAATGAGGATCGAGTGGGACGCGCCGATTGCGATGGACGATGGTGTCGTGCTGCGCGCCGACGTCTTTCGTCCATCGGATGAAGGCCGCCATCCTGTCATCCTCAGCTGCGGTCCGTATGCCAAGGGCCTCTCGTTCCAGGAAGGCTACAAGTCCAATTGGGCGCGCCTGATCAAGGCCGCGCCCGAAGTGCTCGAGGGCTCGAGCAACAAGTATCAGTGCTGGGAGCTGGTCGATCCCGAGAAGTGGGTGCCCGACGGCTATGTCTGCGTGCGCGTCGATTCGCGCGGCGCCGGCCGCTCGCCCGGCGTCATCGACATCTGGTCGGCGCGCGAGGCGCGCGATCTCTACCACTGCATCGAGTGGGCGGCGGCGCAGCCGTGGAGCAACGGCAAAGTCGGCCTTAACGGCATCTCGTACTTCGCCACCAACCAGTGGCAGGTCGGCGCGCTGCGCCCGCCGCACCTCGCGGCGCTGTGCATCTGGGAAGGATTCTCGGACTACTACCGCGAGCTCGCGCGCCACGGCGGCATCCTCAGCGGCTTCACCGAGAGCTGGTACGAGCGCCAGATCCTGCGCATGCAGCACGGCGTCGGCGCGCGCGGCGCGCGCAGCGTTGTCAGCGGCGAGCCGGTCGCGGGACCGGAGACGCTCTCACCCGAGGTGCTGGCGAAGAACACCGCTGATCCAGCCGGCGAAGCCTTGCGCCGCAGGCTGGTCGACGACTACTACCGCGAGCGGATGGTCCAATTCGAGCGCATCCAGGCACCGCTGCTCTCCGCCGCGAACTGGGGCGGGCAGGGCCTGCATCCGCGCGGCAACTACGAAGGCTTCCTCGCCGCCGGCTCGAGGCAGAAGTGGCTCGAGGTGCACGGCGACACGCACTTCACCCATTTCTATAGCAACTATGGAATGGGCCTTCAGAAACGTTTCTTCGGCCATTTCCTGAAAGGCGAGGACAGCGGCTGGGATCAGCAGCCTCGCGTCTCCCTCAACATCCGCCGCCCCGGCGAGCGCTTCACGCTGCGCGCCGAGAACGAATGGCCGCTTGCGCGCACGCAGTGGATGAAATTTTTTCTACAGCCGGATCTTTCGCTCTCGCATAGGCAGCCCGATACCGGCAAGAGCATGACCTACGAAACGACCGGCGAGGGGCTGACGTTTTCGACCCATCCGGCCCGCCACGAGCTGGAGATCACCGGCCCCGTGGCGGCCAAGCTGTGGCTCTCGTCCGATACGACCGATGCCGATGTTTTCCTCGCGCTGCGCGTGTTCGATCCCGCGGGCAAGGAAGTGACCTTCGTCGGCTCGAACGATCCGCGCACGCCGGTCGGCCTGGGCTGGCTGCGCGCCTCGCAGCGCAAGCTCGATCCCGAGCGCTCGCTGCCGTACAGGCCGTGGCATGCCCACGATGAAGAACAGCCGCTAACCCCGGGCGCGCCGGTCGAGCTGGAGGTGGAAATCTGGCCGACGTGCATCGTCGTGCCGCCCGGCTACCGCCTTGCGCTCAGCGTGCGCGGCAAGGACTACGAGTACGACGGCAGCGATGCCGGCGTCGCCAACGCGCCTTATCCGATGAAGGGCGTCGGCCCCTTTACGCACAGCGACGCGCGCGACCGGCCGGCGCGCATCTTCGGCGGCCGCAACACGCTGCATTTCGCTGCAGGCAGAATGCCGTACGTGCTGCTGCCGATCATCCCGGGGAGATGACGATGCGATTCCTGCTCGCGCTGTGGTGTGTGGTCGCTTTCGCCCAGGACTATCCGGCGAAGAACGTCACCATCATCGTTCCCTATCCGGCGGGCGGCCCGACCGACCAGCTCGCGCGCTTCCTCGCGCCGCGCTTCGCCGACAAGCTCGGGCGCAGCTTCATCGTCGAGAACGTGACCGGAGGCGGCACCACCATCGGCACCGGCCGCGTGGCGCGTGCGGCGCCCGACGGCCATACGCTGCTGCTGCACAACCTGCAGATCTCGGCGAACGTCGCGCTTTATCCGAAGCTGCAGTACGACACCGAGAAAGAGCTCGTTGCGATCGCGTTCCTCAACCGCAACCCGCTGGTGCTGGTCGGCCGCAAGACGCTGACGCCGAACAGCGTTGGCGAGCTGATCGCGTATATGAAGGCGAACTCGACCAGCATGGCGAACCCCGGCTCCGGGAGCAGCGGGCATCTCGCCACCTCGCTCTTCGCGCAGCAGGCCAAGGTGATCCCGGTGCAGGTGCCCTACCGCGGCGGCGCGCCGATGGTGCAGGACCTGCTCGGCGGGCACGTCGATCTGCTCTTCGGCACGCCGCAGCAGCTCTTGCCTTTGGTTTCTTCCGGCCAGCTCAAGGCCTATGGCGTCACGATGCGCGAGACCTCGGCGCAGTTTCCAAGTGCCGCGAGCCTGGTCGCCGAGCTCGGGCCGAAGCTCGAGATCTTCTACTGGCACGCGCTGTTCGCGCCGACGGCGACACCGAAGGCCGTGGTCGACAAATTGAACGCGGTAGTGCAAGGCGTGCTCGACGACGCGGCGCTGATGAAAAACTGGGCCGACACCGGCGTGACGCCGTATCCGCCGAGCGAGCGCTCGCCGCAGGCGGCGCAGGCGCGCTTCGAGGCCGAGATCGCGCGCTGGGGCGAGGTGGTGCGCGAGAACAAGATCCAGCCGGTCGACTGATGGGCCGCCGCGCCGTCATCATCGGCGGCTCGCTCGGCGGCCTGTTCGCCGCTGGCTTCCTGCAAGAGAAGGGCTGGCAGGCCGACGTCTACGAGCGCGTCGCCGACGAGCTGGCGGCGCGCGGCGCGGGCATCGGCACGCACGGCGCGCTGTTCGATGCGCTGCGCCGGCTCGGCGTCGAGATCGACGAACGGCTCGGCATCCGCGTCACCGAGCGCATCTGCCTCGATGCCGACGGCCACACCGTGCACACGCAGCGTGTCGAGCAAGTGATGTCGCACTGGGCGCGCGTCTATGGCGCGCTGAAGGCGCGCATCGGCCGCGAGCATTACCACCCTGGGCGCAATTTCCTCAGTTACATACAAGGCGCAGAGGTCATCGCTCGTTTCGATGACGGCTCCGAGGCTCGCGGCGATCTGCTGATCGGCGCCGATGGATTGCGCTCGAGCGTGCGCGCGCAGCTCATTGCGGATGCCGAGCCGCGCTACGCTGGATACGTCGCATGGCGGGGCCTCGTCAAGGACAGCGAGCTGCCAGAGAGCTTGAGGCAACGGCTAGGCGACGGCTACTACTTCGTGCTGCCGCCGGGCGAGATGATGCTCTGCTACCTCGTGCCGGGTCGCGACTGGAAC
>DASWER010000452.1:0-12640 GCA_036394655.1 Burkholderiales bacterium | reverse complement strand
GGCTACCCCAATCCAGATACTGGGGTCAGACCCCTGCAAAGTGGACAGGGGTCTGACCCCGATTTGGAATTTGCGGGTGGTTCGTTGCGTCTCGGCGCCGAGCGCGGCGAGGAGCGCTTCATCTTCGACAACGAGAAGTGGGGGCACGACGTAGAGCTCGCGCCGTTTGCGATCTCGGCATTCCCTGTTACGAATGCCCAGTTCCGCGACTACGCAGACGACGGCGGCGCGCCGCCGCGGTACTGGAAAAAGATGGATGGCGAGTGGCGCGAGCGGCGCTTCGACCGCTGGCAGCCGCTCGAGCCGGATGCGCCGGTGCGCCATATCGACTGGAACGAGGGGCAGGCGTGGTGCCGCTGGGCCGGGCGGCGCCTGCCCAGCGAGGCGGAATGGACCTGCGCCGCGGGCGCCATGCACTGGGGCGAGGTGTGGGAATGGACCGCGAGCACGTTCGCGCCGTTCCCCGGCTTCAGCGCCGATCCCTACGCCGATTACTCGCAGCCCTGGTTCGGCACGCACAAGGTGCTGAAGGGGGCGAGCTTTGCCACGCCATGCCGGTTAATGAACAACGCGTTCAGAAACTTCTACATGGCTGAGCGCGGCGACGTCTTCGCCGGTTTTCGCACTTGTAGAATGGACCCATGAACGCGCCTGAAAAGATAAGACTCACCGAGTTCAGCCACGGCGGCGGCTGCGGCTGCAAGATCGCGCCGGCCATCCTCTCCGAGATCCTGAGCGCCAGCCCCATCCGGGGATTGCCCAAAGAGCTCATGGTGGGCACGGAGACGTCGGATGACGCCGCGGTGTACCGGCTGAACGAGACGCAGGCGCTCGTCGCCACGACGGATTTTTTTACACCCATAGTCGACGACCCGTTCGACTTCGGGCGCATCGCCGCGACCAACGCGATCTCCGACATCTACGCGATGGGCGCTCGGCCGATCATGGCGCTCGCGATCGTCGGCATGCCGCTCGAGAAGCTGCCGGTGTCCGCCATCCGCGGCATCCTCGCCGGCGGCGAAGCGGTGTGCGCCGCGGCCGGCATTCCGATCGCCGGCGGCCATTCGATCGATACGCTCGAGCCGATCTATGGTCTCGTCGCCCTCGGGCTCGTGCATCCCGACAAGGTGAAGCGCAACAGCTCGGCCAAGGCGGGCGACGTGCTGGTGCTCGGCAAGCCGCTCGGCATCGGCATCCTTTCCGCGGCGTTGAAGAAGGGCAAGCTCTCGGCGGCGGGCTACGCCGAGATGTTGAAGTGGACCACGCGGCTCAACACCCCCGGGCAGGCACTCGCCGAGATGCCGGCGGTGCACGCGCTCACCGATGTGACGGGCTTCGGCCTCGCCGGCCATCTGCTCGAGATGTGCCGTGGCGCCGGTCTGCGCGCCGAAGTCGGCTTCGATGCGCTGCCGGTGATCAGCGAGGCGCTCGACTGGGTGAAGCAAGGTGTCGCCACCGGCGCGTCCGATCGCAACTGGACAGGTTACGGCGCCGAAGTCGACCTGCCGGCGGGTTTTGCCGACTGGAAGCGCAAGCTGATCAGCGATCCGCAGACGAGCGGCGGCCTGCTGGTCGCCTGCTCGCGCGATGCGCTGCCGGCGGTGCTCAAAGCCTTCGAAGGCGAGGGGCGCGAGATCGGGCGCCTTGTCGCCGGCGCGCCCCGCCTCGCGTTTACCTGAGCAGCGGCGCGAGCTTCCGCCAGACGTTCTCGAGCACCAGCGGTTGCGCCTCGGCGGTCGGATGCATGAAATCGGCCTGAAAGTACTCGCGCTTCTCGGCGAATCCCTCGAATGGAAACGGCAGGAGCGCAACCTTGTGCTGCCGCGCGAGCTCGGCGTATGCGCCTTCGAACTCGGTGGTGTACTTGGGCCCGTAGTTCGGCGGCATCTTCATGCCCACCAACAGCACGCGCGCGCCGCTGTTGCGCGAATGCTCGATGATGGCGCCGAGATTCGCCTTCATCTGCGCCACCGGCAGGCCGCGCAGGCCGTCGTTGCCGCCGAGCTCGACGATCACCACCGCGGGGCGATGGCGCACGATCGCGGCATCGAGGCGCGCGCGGCCGCCGGCCGTGGTGTCGCCCGAGATGGCTGCGTTGACGACGCTATAATCGAGCCGCTCCCGCTTCAAGCGTTCTTCGAGCAGCGCGACCCAGCCGCGCGAGCGCGCGATGCCGTACGCCGCTGACAGGCTGTCACCCAGCACCAGGATGGACTTACCCGCCGCCGCGGCGCCAGCCGCAGAGAGCATGCACAACAAAAATCCCAGCGTCCTGAAAGCGAGCGGCATTGGCAAGGCGGTGAAGAGCGGAGCGAGCGAGCTCGTCATTCTGCGCGACATCGACCTCGAGGTCACGCCGGGCGAGGCGGTCGCCGTGGTGGGCGCTTCCGGCTCGGGCAAGTCCACGCTGCTGGCGCTCCTCGCCGGGCTCGACACGCCGACCAGTGGCACGGTAGAGCTCGATGGCCACGATATTTTTTCGCTGGATGAGGACCAACGGGCCGAGCTGCGGGGGCGCATGCTCGGCTTCGTCTTCCAGTCGTTCCAGCTGCTGCCGGCGCTCACCGCGCTCGAGAACGTGATGCTGCCGCTCGAGCTCGCCGATCGCGCTGACGCGGAGGACCTGGCGCGCCAGATCCTGGTGCGCGTCGGCCTGGGCGAGCGGCTGCACCACTATCCGAAGCATCTCTCGGGCGGCGAGCAGCAGCGCGTGGCACTGGCGCGCGCCTTCGTGGTGCGGCCGAAGCTGCTGCTCGCCGACGAGCCCACCGGCAGCCTGGATGCGGAATCGGGCGCTGCGGTCATTGCTCTGCTTTTCGAGCTGAACCGCGAATACGGCACCACGCTGGTTCTGGTGACGCACGACGAAGCGCTCGCCGCGCGCTGCGCTCGCATGGTGCGCCTGGTCGCCGGGCGGATAGCCCAGTGAAAAGCGCGTGGCGCATGCTGTTGCGCGACTGGCGCGCGGGCGAGTTCGGCGTGCTTGCGGTGGCGCTTGTCATCGCCGTGGCCAGCGTCACCAGCGTCGGCTTCTTCGCCGATCGCGTGAGCCAGGCGCTCGAGCGCGATGCGCACCAGCTGCTCGGCGCCGACCTGGTGCTCGCCGCCGACCATCCGTGGAGCGCCGGCATGGTCAAGCGCCTGGATATTCCCGGTATCGAAAAGGCAGAAGCGCTGAATTTCGTCAGCATGGCGCTGCACGCAGGGCAGAGCCAGCTCGCCGGCGTCAAGGCGGTGAGCGAGAACTATCCGCTGCGCGGGCGAATGCGCACCGCCGCCGCGCCCGGCGCGCAGGATGCGATCGCCGAGCGCGCTCCGGCGCCGGGCACGGTCTGGCTCGAGGAACGGCTGATCACCGCGCTCGGTGCACCGGTCGGCTCGAGCGTGCGCCTGGGGAAAGCCGAGCTGCGCGTCGCGGCGGTGCTGACCCTCGAGCCCGAGCGAGGCGCGAACTTCTTCAACCTGGCGCCGCGTCTGATGATGAACCTCGCCGACGTGCCGGCGACCGGACTGGTGCAGACCGGCAGCCGCATCTCGTACTACCTCTATGCCGCCGGCGAGCGCCCGGCCCTTCGTCTATTGGAAGAGAGCCTTCGCGGTCAGCTTGGCCGCGGCGAGCGGGTCGACACGCTCGAATCGGGCCGGCCGGAGATCCGCGCCTCGATCGAGCGCGCGCAGCGCTTTCTCGCGCTGACGGCGCTGCTCGCCGCGGTGCTCGCCGGTGTGGCGATCGCGCTTGGCACCCGGCGCTTCGTCGAGCGCCACCTGGACGGCTGCGCCGTGCTGCGCTGCCTGGGCGCGACGCAAATGCGGCTCCTCGCTCTCTACGCCGGGGAATTCGCGCTCCTTGGCCTCATCGCCTGCGCGCTTGGCGCGCTCATGGGTTACATCGCCCAGCTCGGCATCGGTGCGGCACTGGCGGATCTGATTCGCGCCGAGCTGCCGCCGCCAACGCTTTGGCCGGCGCTGCACGGACTGCTCGTTGGTCTCGTGCTGCTGCTGGGCTTCGCGCTGCCGCCGCTCATCCAGCTGAAGAACGTGCCGGCGCTGCGCGTCATGCGGCGCGAGGCGGGCACACCAAAAGGCGGCACGCTTGCGGCCTATGGCTTCGGCCTCGCGCTGCTCGCCGGGCTGCTCATCTGGCAGGCGGGCGACCTCAAGCTCGGCGCCTACGTGGTGGGCGGCTTTGCGCTCGCCGTGCTGGTATTTTTTGCCGTCGCGTGGGTGGCGCTGCGCCTCTTGAGCCGGCTGCGCCCCCGCAACCGCGCGCTGCGCTACGGCTTCGCCAACCTGCGCCGCCATGCGCGCGGCAACTCGGTGCAGGTCGCGAGCCTGGCGCTGGGCCTCACCGCGGTGCTGCTCCTGAGCTTCACGCGCAATGATCTGGTCGAGGCGTGGCGCCGCTCGGCGCCAGCCGATGCGCCGAACCGCTTCCTGCTCGGCGTGCAGCCCGATCAGCTGGCGTCGGTAAGGCAATTCCTCGCCACGCATGGCCTGGGACAGCCCGAGCTCTATCCGATGGTGCGCGGGCGCGTCGTCGCGGTGAATGCGCGGCAGGTAACCGAGGGCGATTTCACCGAGGAGCGTGCGCGGCGCCTGGTCGAGCGCGAGTTCAATCTTTCTTACATGGAGACCCTGCCGGCGCACAACGTCGTCTCGGCGGGGCGGTGGACCACGGATGGCCTGTCGGTGGAGGAGGGCATCGCGCAGCGCCTGGGCTGGCAGCTCGGCGACCAGCTCACCTTCAACGTCGGCGGCGAAACCTTCCGCGCGCCGATCAGTTCGCTGCGCCGGCTGCGCTGGGATTCGATGAAGGTGAACTTCTTCGTCATCGCGCCGCCGAGCGTGCTCGGCAGCTTTCCGACGAGCTACATCAGCGCGTTTCGCGTCGCTCCCGCGGCGGAGCCGGAGCTCAACCAGCTCGCGCTGCAGTTTCCCAACATCACCGTCGTCGACATCGGCGCGGCGCTGCGCCAGGCGCAGGCGCTGGTCGATCAGCTGATCACTGCGGTGCAGTTCATCTTCCTCTTCGCGCTCGGCGCAGGCCTGCTGGTGCTCTATTCGGCGCTGGTCGCCACCGAGGACGAACGCCGCCGCGAGGCCGCGGTGATGCGCGTCTACGGCGCCTCGCGCGCGCAGGTGTCGGGCAGCCAGCGCCTGGAGTTCCTCGCCATGGGCGCCATTTCCGGCCTGCTCGCGACGCTGGGCGCCGCCGCCATCGGCCAGCTGCTCGCGCGGCGCGTGTTCGAGCTCGACCTGCCGCCGAGCCTCGCGTTGTGGCTCGCCGGGCCGCTCGCCGGGCTGCTGCTCCTCTCGCTCAACGCCTGGCTTTCCTCGCGCAAGGTGCTGAGCGCTTCGCCGGCGCTCACGTTGCGCGACTCGGTCTAGAATCGGCGCATGGCCGAAGTGGCACTTGCAGTTGCTCTTATCGTCCTCGCTGTTGGAATAGTGTTGATTTTTAAAATCAATTCGACCCTCGAGGAGAAGCACCGCCAGATCCTTACCGACCTGCACACCGGACTCGGATCCGTCAGCGACAAGGTCGAGCGGCGCCTCGACCAGGGCTTCAAGAGCAGCAACGACACCTTCGTCAGCGTGATGCAGCGCCTCGCGGTGATCGACAGTGCGCAGCAGCAGATCGAGAAGCTCAGCGGCAGCGTGATCAGCCTGCAGGAGCTGCTCGGCGACAAGAAGTCGCGCGGCGCATTTGGCGAGGTACAACTCGAAGCGCTGGTGCGCAATGTGCTGCCGCCCGCCGCATTCGCCATGCAGCACACGCTCTCCAATGGCGCGCGCGTCGACTGCGTGCTCAGGCTGCCGGATCCGACCGGCCTGGTTTGCGTCGACTCGAAGTTTCCGCTCGAGAACTACCACCGCATGTTCGAAGACGGCGCCAACGACATCCAGCGGGCGGCGGCGCAGAAGGCATTTCGTGCGGACGTGCGCCGGCACGTGGACGCCATCGCCTCCAAGTACATCCTGCCGGGCGAGACCTCGGACGGCGCGGTGATGTTCGTGCCGGCGGAAGCCGTATTCGCCGAGATCCACGCCTACCACGCCGAAGTGGTGGACTACGCCAACCAGAAGCGCGTCTGGATCGTCTCGCCCACCACGCTGATGGCGGTGCTCAACACGGCACGCGCGGTGCTCAAGGACGTCGAAACGCGCAAGCAGATCCATGTCATCAAGGAGTCGCTCACGCGCCTGGCGGCGGAGTTTGGCCGCTTCGACGAGCGCATGAAGGATCTCGGGCGCCACGTCAAGCAGGCGGCGGAGGACGTCGACAAGATCCAGACCACCAGCGGCAAGATCACCCAGCAGTTCCAGCGCATCGAATCGGCCGAGCTGGAGGAGACGCCGGCGATTACCAACCCTGTGAGGAAAGAGCAATGACACCAGGAAAAACCATCCGCCTTGTTGCCGGTTGCGCCGCGGCGCTATTGGCGGCGACAGCAGGCGCGCAGCAGGATTTCTCCAAGGTCGAGATCAAGACCGAGAAGCTGTCCGACACCACCTATATGCTCACGGGCGCGGGCGGTAACATCGGCCTGTCGGTGGGCGCGGATGCCGTCTTCATGATCGACGACCAGTTCGCGCCGCTGACGCCCAGGATCCAGGAGGCGATCGCCAAGCTGACGGCGAAGCCGGTGACCTTCCTGCTCAATACGCACTGGCACTTCGACCATACCGGCGGCAATGAGAACCTCGGCAAGGCGGGGGCCATCATCGTTGCCCACGAGAACGTGAGGAAGCGCCTGTCCGTGGAAGGTTTCATCGAGTTTCTCGGCATGAAAACCAAGCCCGAGCCGCGCGTCGCGCTGCCGCTGGTGACGTTTACGCGCGATGTCACTTTCCATGTCAACGGCGATGAGGTCCATGTCCAGCATGTGGCCAGGGCGCATACCGACGGCGACTTGATCGTTCACCTGCGCAATAGCAACGTGATCCACATGGGCGACACCTTTTTCAACCGGCTGTACCCGTTCATCGACACTTCGAGCGGCGGCAGCGTGGAAGGGGTGCTCGCGGCTACCGACCGCGTGCTGAAGCTCGCCCGCGACGACACCAAAATCATCCCGGGTCACGGTCCGCTCGCCACCAAGGCGGATCTCAAGGCCTACCGGGAAATGCTGGCGACGGTGTCAGCGCGCATCCGCGCGCAGGTACGGGCGGGCAAAAGCCTCGCCCAGGTGACGGACTCGAAACCCACCGCCCAATACGACGCCGTCTGGGGCAAGGGCTTTCTCGCGCCGGAGCGCTTCGTCGACATGCTGTACGGGAATATCCGCGCCAACGCCGTGCCGAAGAAGTGAAACGCATCGCGGTCCTCACCAGCGGCGGCGACGCGCCGGGAATGAATGCGGCGATCCGCGCCGTGACGCGCGGCGCGCTGGCGCGGGGCTGGGAGGTGCTCGGCGTGACCAACGGCTACGCAGGACTGCTCGCCGGCATTTTCTCGCCGCTCACGGCGCGCGATGTCGGCGGCATCGTGCAGAAGGGCGGCACCGTGCTTGGCAGCGCGCGCAGCCCCGAATTCGCGACGCCGCAGGGGCGCGGTAAGGCGGTAGGGGAGTTGAAGGAGCGTGGCGTCGAGGCGCTGGTTGTCATCGGCGGCAACGGCTCGCAGACCGGCGCAGCGTCGCTCGACGAGGCGGGTTTTCCGGTGATCGGCGTGGCCTCGACCATCGACAACGATGTCTACGGCACGGACGTCAGTATCGGCGCCGACACCGCGGTCAACATCACGCTCGAGGCAATCGACCGGCTGCGCACCACTGCCTCCTCGCACCAGCGCGCCTTCCTGGTCGAGACCATGGGCCGCGACTGCGGCCACATCGCCCTGATGGCGGGCATCGCCGGCGGCGCCGAGGTGATCTCGATCCCCGAATCCGACATTACGCCGGAGCAGATGGCGGAACGGCTGAGCGACTCCTACCGCCGCGGCAAGACGCACGCCATCGCCGTAGTCGCGGAAGGCGCGCGCTGCGGCATCCGCGAAATGATGGAGCACTACGGCAAGCACAAGGACTCGATCGGCTTCGAGCTGCGCGTCACGCGCCTCGGCCACGTGGTGCGCGGCGGCGCGCCGAGCGCGGCTGACCGCGTGCTGGCGACTCGCATCGGCGCCGACGCGGTGGAGCTCATGGCCGCCGCCCGTTTCGGCGTGCTCGCCGGCATCGTCAAGGGCGAGCCGGCGGCGACGCCGCTCGCCGAGGTGGCGGGGCGCACGCGTCCCGCCGACGTACGCCTGCTCGAGTTGGCGCGCGTGATGGCGCTTTAGGAGACGATGCGGTTGATGCCGGTGGTGAGCCGTGCAGCGCTGATGCCGTAGAGGTGCAGCGACACGATGCTGCGATCGCTGCGATTGGCGACGCGGTGCACCAGCTTGCAGTCGAGATCGCGGTCGGCCATCTCGCCGGCGCGCAGCACGGTGGTCTTCTTCACGTCGAAGCGCTCCTCCGTCAGCTCGCCTTCGGCCACACCGTAGGCGCACCACACGTGGTGGCCGTGCACGGTGCTCACCTGGCCCGGCAGCCAGGTGATGGCAGTCATGACGAACTGGTCGCTGGGATCGACGTACAGCACGTGGCGCATATAGGCGGTCGGGTCGCCGACGCGGTGCTCGGGGCGCAGCCACTCGCGCCGGCGCAGTGCCACCACCAGCGCGTTCTCCATTTCCTCGAAGTCCTGGCTGGCGGCGGCGCGCGCCAGCGCCGCGAGCGCGGGATGGACCGGGCTCATGTGGAGCGCATCTGCAACCAGGCCTTGCGCAGGGAGAGCGCGCACAGCGCCCCAAGCACCGCTTCGCTCACGCCAGTCCCTCGAACAGCTGCACGCTCACCAGCTCGCCTGCGGCGACGGCGCCGCGCTCGTGCTCGAGCACGATAAAGCAGTTCGCTTCCGACATCGAGCGCAGTACTCCCGAGCCTTGCTGGCCGGTGATGCGAACTTTCCACAGGTTGTTTTCTAAATAAAGAATTCCTCTTTGATATTCCGTGCGGCCCGGTACTTTTCTCAGCTTTTCGGAGGAAATCGCATGGAGCAGGGGGATGGCATAGTCGTCCGTCCGTCCGGCGAGGTGGAGCAGGGCGTCGCGCACGATCTCGTAGAAGGTCACCGCCACCGCCACCGGGTTGCCCGGCAGGCCGAAGAGGAATGCCTTGCCGATCTTGCCGAAAGCCATCGGGCGGCCCGGGCGCATGGCGATCTTCCAGAACAGCACTTCGCCGAGCTCGGCCATCAGCTGCTTGACGAAGTCCGCCTCGCCCACCGACACGCCGCCGGTGGTGATGATCACATCCGCTTTCGCCTTGGCTGACAGGAATTTCTTTTTCAGCTGCGCGCGGTCGTCGCGCACCACGCCCAAGTCCAGGATCTCGACCCCCAGGCGCGCGAGCATGCCGTGCAGCGTGTAGCGGTTGGAATCGTAGACTTCGCCTTGCTTCAGTTTTTTTCCGATCGAGGCAAGCTCGTCGCCGGTGGCGAAGAAGGCCACCCGCAGCCGGCGCTTGACCTTCACCTTGCCGATGCCGAGCGAGGCGATCAGGCCGATCTCGGCGGGCCGGAGATATTTTCCGGCTTTCAGCACGGCGACCCCTGTTTTCAGGTCTTCGCCGGCATAGCGGACGTTTTGCCCGCGTTTTTGATCTTTTGGAATCAATACTTTCTTATTCGCGTCATCGCGTTGAACGTGTTCTTGAATAACGACCGTGTCAGTTCCTTCCGGCATCACGGCGCCCGTCATGATCCGCACGCATTGCAACTTTCCGACCACTCCAATGAAAGGCTTGCCGGCGAGAGCAGTGCCCACTTCACGCAAGTGCGCGCCGCTTTCTGCAAGATCCTCGAAGCGAATGGCGTAACCGTCCATCGCGGAGTTGTCGTGCCCCGGGACATTGATTTTCGGCACGATGTCCTCGGCGAGGATGCGGCCGAGCGCCTTGCGAACTTCAACAGCTTCGGTTTCTTTCAGCGGAGACAGGCAGGCGCGAATCGCTTCGTGCGCCTTGTCGACGCGCAGCGCGTCGGGGTCGTAGCCGTCGAGGCAGCTGACGGTCTGCAGGATCCCGCTCATGCGCTTTTCAGTTCGTCAGGTGTGTTGATGTTGCGAAAGGCGTCGGCCTCGTCGTCGAAATTCACTTCGACGACTTTCAGCGATGCATACCAGCCGTCGATCTTGCGTCCGCCTCCGGTCAGAAACATCTCGAGGTTTTTCACGATCGACTTGCGGGTGACGACGAAGACCGGGTGCGGCTGGTCGCCGGTTTTCGCCACAGCCAGGTCGTTCGATTCCAAATGCTTTAAAAGTCGGGAAACCAGATCCTCCGGCAGAAACGGCGAATCGCAGGGCACGGTGGCCACCAACGGATGCGCCGCGGCCTGCAGGCCGGCGTGCAGTCCGGCGAGGGGCCCGGCGTAGCCGCCGATGGCGTCGGGCACCACGCGGTGGCCCAACGCTGCATAGCGCTCCGGGTTCTGGTTGGCGTTGATCAGGACTTCGTTGACCTGCGGCCGCAGGCGCGCGAGCACCCATTCCACCATCGGCTTGCCATGCAGCGGCTGCAGGCCCTTGTCGACGCCGCCCATGCGGCGGCCCTGGCCGCCGGCGAGCACGATGCCGGTGATCGAACTCATCGCCGCAATTTTACGAGTAAGCTAGCTCGATGAGCGAGATGCAGGCGCGCTTCGCGGCGCTGCGCGAGTCGGCCGACGCCGACGCCGCGGCGGCGCTCGCGTCTCATGTCGAGCAGGCCGAGGACCGGGACCTGTGCCGCATCAACGCGTTCGACTTCGCCGCGCGCTACGGGCTGAGGGAAGACCGCGCCATCGCCGCGCTGCTGCACGCCTCGCGCCTCGGGCTGTTCGACCTGTCGTGGAACCTGCTCTGCCCGGGTTGCGGCGGGGTGCTGGACGCCAACGCCACGCTGAAGACCGTCAAGAAGGCCGAGTACAACTGCGCGCTGTGCGCCGCGGGCTACGAGCCGACGCTCGACGAGATGGTGGAGGTGAGCTTCACGGTGAGTCCTCGCCTGCGACGCATTTCCGGCCACGACCCGCATTCGCTGCCGCTGCTCGAGTATTACCGGCAGATGTACTGGAATTCGGGCATCGAGCTGCCGAAACAGGACTATGAGCAATACATGCGGCGGATGCTGCTCGACGCGGTGGAGATCCCGGCGGGCGAAAAGGTGATTCTTTCGCTGCAGCTGCCGAAGGAGTTCGTCATCGTCTTCGACCCGGTGACGCACGGCGCGCAGTTCATCGACGTGCAGGGCGAGCCCACGCGCGAGCTGCAGGAGCTGTCGGTCGTCTTCAACCGGCTGCGCGCGCCGACCGGCAAGACCAGCCTGCGGCCCGGCCCCCTGCGCCTGACGCTCGACAACCGCACCGACCTGCGCGTGCTGCCGACGGTGTGCCTGGCGGGCGAGCACATGCACCAGATGCTCGGCAAGCGCAAGCGCTTTCTCACCGCCAAGCAGCTGCTGACCAACCAGACCTTCCGCGACATCTACCGCACCGACACCCTCGACGTCGACCAGCGCCTCAAGATCACCAGCCTCACCTTCCTGTTCACCGACCTCAAGGGCTCGACCTCGATGTACGAGCGCATCGGCGATCTCGCCGCCTACGATCTGGTGCGGGCGCACTTCCAGGTGCTGACCGACGTCGTGGCGCAGGGCTCGGGCGCGGTGGTGAAGACCATCGGCGACGCGGTGATGGCGACCTTTCCGACGCCGGAGCGCGGCCTCGCCGCGGCGCTCGGCATGCGCGAGGCGATGCGGCGGCTGAACGCCGAGCGGCGCAACGAGGACCTGACCCTCAAGATCGGCGTCCACGAGGGGCCCTGCCTCGCCGTGACGCTGAACGAGCGGCTCGACTATTTTGGCCAGACGGTGAACATCGCCGCGCGCGTGCAGAGCCTCGCCGAGACACGCTCGATCTTCGCCACCGAGCCGGTGGTCGGCCACCCCGACGCCGCGCGCCTGCTTAGCAAGACGGGACTGAAGGCGGTCGCGCAGCAGTTTGCCTTGCGCGGCCTCTCGGACACCTACAAGGTCTACGAGATTCCCTGAGCCCGGAAGCTCGACGGCAGCGCGCCGAGCGTCGCGAGACGGACGCAAGGCGGAAGGCTAAGATTGCGGTATGAAACGCAACTACCTGGTGCCTTTCATCAACCTCGGGCACCTGCTCGACCACTTGGTGATGCTGGTGTTTCCCACCGTTGTGCTGGCGCTGGCGCGCGAATGGGACAAGCCCTATGCGGAGCTGCTGCCGCTGGCGCTCGGCGGCTTTATCGCGTTCGGCGCCTTCGCCGTTCCGGCCGGCTGGCTCGCCGACCACTGGAGCCGCTACAAGATGATGGCGGTGTTCTTCTTCGGCATCGGCGTTTCGCTCTTCCTCACCGGCTTCGCCAGCACGCCCTGGCAGATCGGCGTCGGCCTCACGCTCACTGGCATGTTCGCGGCGATCTATCACCCGGTCGGCATCGCGATGCTCGTCGCCGCGCCGAAGAACCTCGGCATGGCGCTCGGCTGGAACGGCCTGTGGGGCAACCTCGGGCTTGCCTTCGCCGCCATCGTCTCCGGCGCGCTGATGGACCTGTGGGGCTGGCGCACCGCGTTCTTCGTGCCGGGCCTCG
>DASWER010000451.1:0-3539 GCA_036394655.1 Burkholderiales bacterium | reverse complement strand
ACCGCCACGCCGAAGATGCCTTCGAGCGTCATGTACATGTGGCCGATGAGCCGCGGGATCTCGTAGCCCTTGTGGGTCCACGGCGCCGGCAGATAAGGCCCGAAGAACGCGTAGAGCAGGAAGCACAGCGTGATCACCGGCATGATCCAGCCGGTGGCGCGCCGCATCGCCTCGAGCACCAGCACGATCAGCGCCACGCCGAAGAACACGTCCCAGTCGTTCGGCGTGATCGAGCGGTCGAAGAAATCGTCGCCCTGGAGGATGAGATAGGCGCAGATCGCGACCCCGAGCAGCGCCAGCACCCAGTCCCACGGCATGACGCGATGGCGGAAGCGCCGGTGCACCGGAAAGATCAGGAACGAGAGGAACAGCACGAAGGCCACGTGCGTCGCGCGCAGCACTTCGGTGCGCACGATCTCGTAGGAGGCGTAGAGGTGGAACAGCGACATCACCACCGCCACCGCGATGATGAAGTGCGCCATGGCGCCGGTGAACTTGTTCTGGACGCCCTCTTCCCGCTCGATCATCTCCTCGGCGCGCTTCAGCGCCTCTTCGCTGATCGCGGCGGCGGGCTGATGGATGCGGGCGGTCTCTTCGCTCATGGCGCGTCGGGGTCAGGTCTTGGATTGACGCATGTGACGCATCAATTCAAGACCTGACCCCGAGGACTGCTTACTTGAGGGTGATGCCCTTTTCGGCGAAGTACTTCACCGCGCCCGGGTGCCAGGGCACCGGCGAGGCGTCCTTCTTCTGGTTCTCGAGCTTGATGTTCTCGGCTTCCTTGTGCGTGCGCACCAGGTCGTCCTTGTGGTCGAACACCGCCTTCACGATGCTGTACGCGGTCTTGTCGTCCATGTTCTGGTGCGCGACCAGCAGGTTGTTGACCGTGGCGATGCGATTGTCCTTGTCCATGCCGCGATAGACGTCCTTGGCAATGACGTCGGTGACGTAGAGCTCGCCGTACTTCTTGTTCATTGCCGGCACGGTCTCGGCGTGGTCGACCATCTTGATCTTCACGCCCGGCGTGTTGGCGAGGTCGGTGACCGCCGCCGTCGGCAGTCCGCCGACCCAGAAGAAGGCGTCGATCTTGCGGTCCTTGATCGCGTTGACGGACTCGGCGACGCCGAGGCGCTCGCGCTTCAGATCCTTGTCCTTGTCGAGCCCCGCGGCCTCGATCACGCGGAACGCCATCACTTCGGTGGCGCTGCCGCCAGAGCCGGTCGAGACGCGCTTGCCCTTCAGGTCTTTCATGCTGTTGATGCCCGTGCCCTCGATGGTGACGACGTGCATGCGGTTCGGATACATGATGAGCAGCGTCCGTACGGGTACCGGCTTGCCCTTGAACTTGTCCTCGCCCTTGTAGGCATCGAGCGTCGCGTCGGCCATCGTCATGCCGAGGTAGGGCTTGCCGGTGCCGATGAGCTGGAGATTCGCGACCGAGCCGCCGGTGACTTCAGCGGTCGCCTGGATGCCGGGCACATACTTGGAGAGCACTGCCGCCATGCCGCCGCCGAGCGGGTAATAAACACCGCCGGTGCCGCCGGTGGCGATCGAGATGTTCTGCGCATGCGCTGCCGCTGCCGCAGTTGCCATAGCGGCAAAGAGGGCGAGCGCGCGGATGATGAGCTGCATTAAATCCTCCTCAGGTCTTAATGGCCGCCGATTCTAACGCCAAGTTTGCGCAGGGCGGCCTCCCGCCGCTGGCGCGCGGCGTCGTTCACATCGGCATAGAGGCTGCCGCCATGACTGTCCATCGCCACGACCAGCGGCCCGAAGCCGCGCACGCGGAACTTCCAGAGCGATTCGGGATTGAGATCGTCGAGGTCGACGTCCTCGATCGCCTCGACCCAGGTCGTCTCGAGCGCCGCCGTGCCGCCGATGATCGCGAGATATGCGCCGCCCATTTCCTTGAAGGCGTTGAGCGAGTCCAGGCGCAGGCCACCCTTGCCGATCACGAGGCGCACGCCGTATTGCTGCATCAGCGGGCGCGTGAAGCGCTCCATGCGGTCGCTGGTCGTGGTGCCGATGCACACCGGCGCATAACCGGTGGGATGCGTCGCGCTGCGCTCGACCTTGCGCACATTCGGCGCGGTGTGGATCGCCGCATGACCCGAGAGATCGAAGCGCGTCTTGCGGCCGCGGTCGAACATGTGGATCAGCGTGGCATCGCGCAAGCCGAACAGCGTGCCGTTCAGCGTGACGCTGTCATCGACGCGCAGCTTGCGCGCCTGCTCCTCGCTGATCGGCATCGTGAGGTCGTAGTGCGCCATCGCTCAGGCTTTCACGACTTCGTGGTGATCGATCCAGTAGCCGAGCGCTGCGGTCAGCAGGCCTCCCGCAATGCCGGTCCACGCTAGCGCAGCGACGCTGGGCGGCGGGGGAGCAAAAGCCGCGCCGATGTAGGCGACGACGAGCAACACGACCGTTCCCCACAGCAGGTACTGACCCATGCGGTCGAGCGGGCGCGCGCCGGCCAGGTAGAACCCGAGCGCGGCGATGAAGAGCCCGCCTTCCAACGCCAGGGTGCCGGGCACGGAATTCCACAGCCCGAAACCGACCTTCATGTCGCTGCCCGGGGCGAGCGGCAGATCGGGGCGATGCACGATCAGATCGAGGAACCAGTGCGAAAGCACGACCAGGCCGACGAGCGTCGCTGGCAGCAGCGCGCGGCGCGCAAACCAGTACATGACCCCGAGCGCGAGTGCCCAGAGCGAGCACATCAGCAGACTGTGCGTCCACGGATAACTGACGAAATCAAGCGGCGTGAACGCCGTGATGCCGGGAGTGATGGCCACCGTCTCGATGCCCAGGAGCACAAACATGGGCCAGAGGAGATCGACCAGCTCGCAGGCCACGAAGAGCGTGCCCAGCGAAACGGTGGGCACGGCGCGCTTGGCGGCAAAGGCGACGGCAAAGTGGCCAATGAACATCAGGTACCGAGGAGCGCTCTCTTGAGATCGTTCTGCACCGGCTTGTCGCCGAGCCAGATGCGCAGCAGCGCGCGGTAGAAGTCCTCGCCTGGAATCGGCTTGCCCGTGGGATTGCCGTTCACCATGAGGCGCGTCGCCGTGCCGGTCCAGTCGAGCGCGATCACCATGCCCTTCTTTGCTTCCTTGATCTCGGCAAAGATGCCGGCGAGGTCCTTCGCGCGCGGCTCGAGCGCCTTGTAATCGGCCTCCGGGTGGTTCTCTTTCAATCCTTCGATCAGCGCATCGGTGAACTGCTCGGCGCCGACGTCGCGCAGCATATGGATCGCGACGCGCTTCGGCCCGGCGAGCTGCAGCACCGCTGCCGGGTCGCTCTTCTTCTCCGGGAGATAAAGCCCGATGACGTAGACATTGAACACCACGCGCTTCCTCAGCCCCGCGCCGTTCAGCACCAGCTCGCGCGACTCCACCTGGGTTTTGTCGTCCAGCCTTACACCCGCCACCTCGGCCGCGCTCGCCGCAAATGCCGTAAGCGCCAGCATCAAGGCCGCCCCCGCGTTTGCCCTCATATCGATCACTCCTTCGCGACTTCGTCCTGTCTGAGTAGCGCCC
>DASWER010000450.1:0-8682 GCA_036394655.1 Burkholderiales bacterium | reverse complement strand
GCGGTCGCGTTTGGCGGCGGCGCCTCGGGCACGCTCGAGCTGCGCTACATGCCGGCGAACGCCGAAATCCAGGACGGCGATCGCCTCGTGACCTCCGGCATCGACGGCACCTATCCCGCCGGGCTTGCCGTGGCGACGGTGCTGCGCGTCGAGCGCGATGCCGAGCACAGCTTCGCGCGTGTGGTGTGCAGGCCTGCCGCGGGAATCGAGCGCGGTCGCTATGTACTCGTGCTGACCAACGAAGCGGCGCGTCCGCCGCGGCCCGACGAGACCCAGGCGAAAGAGCGGCGCGGCGAAAAGACGCGGCGCGCAAGGAAGGACAAAGCACCGGAGAAAGCGAGCGATGATTTCCAGTAGCTCGCAGATCCTGATGCCGGTGCGCATGAGCACGATCATCGGCTCGTTCGCGCTGGCCTTGTTCCTCAACTTCCTGCCCTGGCGCGATCTGCGCCTGGTGCCGGATTTTGTCGCGCTGGTGCTCGCCTTCTGGTGCGTGCGCCAGCCGCGGCTGGTCGGCCTGGGCGTCGCCTGGATGCTCGGCTTGCTGAGCGACGCCGGCAACGGCGTGCTCCTCGGCCAGCATGCGCTCGCCTATTCGCTGCTCGCGTTCCTCTCGGTCTGGCTTTCCCGCCGTATCCTGTGGTTCGGACCGATGCTCCAGTCGCTGCACATCGCGCTCATCCTGCTCGTCACCCACGCGGCGGTGCTGCTGGTGCGCCTCGCCGCGGGCGATGCCTTCCCCGGCTGGCCGATCTTCATCGGTCCGCTCGCCGGCGCGATACTGTGGCCGGTCGTGACCTGGCTGCTGCTTCTGCCGCAACGGCGCCCCGAGCGCGAGCAGGCCATTTAGGTGAGGCGCAACGATGCGCGGTAGCGAGATCCGCAACTCCGAGCAGGAGCTGCACCAGTTCCAGATGCGCGTCGGCGTCGCGGGCGTCGCGGTGCTGGTGGCCTTCGCCCTGCTCGCGGCGCGCTTCCTCTACCTGCAGGTGCTGCAGCACGACGTCTACAAGGCCAAGGCCGAGGACAACCGCATCTCGATCGTGCCGGTGACGCCGAACCGCGGCCTGATCGTCGATCGCAACGGCGTGGTCATCGCGCGCAACTACTCG
Organism: Burkholderiales bacterium; assembly: GCA_036394655.1. Taxonomy (GTDB): domain Bacteria; phylum Pseudomonadota; class Gammaproteobacteria; order Burkholderiales; family SG8-39; genus SCGC-AG-212-J23. Next base: position 7,570 of record DASWER010000450.1, on the reverse strand, counting down.
GGCTACACGCTCGAGATCTTCCCGCGGCGCGTGAAGAACATGGAGCGCACCATCGACGAGCTCTCCGAGCTGGTCGACATCACGCCGCGCGACCGCGCGCGCTTCAGGAAGCTTCTGCAGGAAACGCGCAACGCGGAAAACCTGCCGATCCGCAACCGCCTGTCCGACGAGGAAGCAGCGAAGTTCGCCGCCAATCGCTACCGCTTCGAGGGCGTGGAGATCAAGGCGCGCCTGTTCCGCCAATATCCCTTCGGCGACGTCGGCTCGCATGTGCTCGGCTACCTCGGGCGCATCAACACGCAGGACCAGGCGAAGCTCGAGGAGGACGGCGTCGGCGCGAACTACCGCGGCACCGATTACATCGGCAAGGCCGGCGTGGAGGCGACCTACGAGGCGGAGCTCCACGGCACGACCGGCTTCGAGCAGGTCGAGATCGACGCCGCGGGCCGCGGCATCCGCACGCTGTCGCGCACCGCTTCGCAGCCCGGCAACAACCTCACGCTGACGCTCGACATGCGGCTGCAGCAAGTGGCCGAGATCGCGTTCGGCGAGCGCCGCGGCGCGCTGGTCGCCATCGATCCGGCGAGCGGCGGTATCCTCGCGCTGGTCTCGAAGCCGGGCTTCGACCCGAATCTGTTCGTCGACGGCATCGACCCGCAGTACTGGGCCGAGCTCAACGGCTCGATCGACAAGCCGCTCAACAACCGCGCCATTTCGGGCCTCTACCCGCCGGGCTCGACCATCAAGCCCTATCTCGCGCTCGCCGCGCTCGAGACCGGCAAGCGCACGACGCGCGCGAGCATCTTCGACCCGGGCTATTTCGACTTCGGCGGCCGGCGCTTCCGCGATGACAAGAAGGGCGGCCACGGCACGGTCGACATGTACAAGTCGATCGTCGAGTCTTGCGACACCTACTACTACCACCTCGCCAACGACATGGGCATCGACACGATCGCGCGCTTCCTTGGGCCTTTCGGCTTCGGCTCGCGCTCCGGCATCGATCTCGCCGGCGAGTTCACCGGCGTGCTGCCCTCGCCAGAGTGGAAGCAGAAGCGCTTCAAGCGCCTCGCCGACCAGAAGTGGTTCCCCGGCGAGACGATCTCGATCGGCATCGGCCAGGGCTATCACTCCTATACGCCGCTGCAGCTGGCGCAGGCGATGGCGATGCTCGCGGGCGGCGGCAACATCTACAAGGCGCGCCTCGTCGCGCACATCGACCATCCGCGCAACGGCGAGCGCCGGGAAGTGCCTGCCGAGCTGCTGCAGTCCGTGACGCTCAAGCGCGACAACGTCGAGTTCATCAAGCGCGCGATGGCCGGGGTCAACAAGGAAGGCACCGGGGCGCGCGCCTTTGCCGGGGTCACCTACAGCGTGGGCGGCAAGACCGGCACCGCCCAGGTGATCGCGATGAAGCAGAACGAAAAGTACGAGGAAGCGAAGGTCGCCGAGCGGCACCGCGACCATTCGCTGTTCATTGCCTTCGCGCCGCTCGAGAGCCCGCGCATCGCGCTCGCCGTGATCGTCGAGAACGGCGGCTTCGGCGCGCGCGCGGCGGCGCCGCTCGCCCGCACCGTGCTCGACTACTTCATGCTCGGCAAGGTGCCCGCCGGCATGGAGCAGCCGACCCCGGAGGACGACGCCGCGGCGGACGAGGAACTCGAGAGCGACTGATGGAACTCGCGGGCATCCCGGTACGCCGCATCGGAGTGCGCCTCGCCGAAGGCATCGACACGACGCTGCTCGTGCTGATGCTTGCGCTGTCGATGCTCGGCTTCCTCGCGCTGTTCTCCGCGAGCTACGAGAACCCGTCGCGCGTGGTGAGCCAGGCTGTGAACCTGGCGGTGGCGCTCGCCGCGATGTGGCTGGTGGCGCAGGTGCCGCCGCAAACCATGATGCGCTTCGCGGTGCCCGCCTACCTCGTCGGCCTCGCCTTCCTGGTGGCGGTCGCGCTGTTCGGCGACGTGGCGAACGGCGCGCGCCGCTGGCTGCACGTCGGCGTCACGCGCTTCCAGCCCTCCGAGATGATGAAGCTCGCGCTGCCGCTGATGCTGGCGTGGTACTTCCACAAGCACGAGACCTCGCTCAAGCTGCGCAACTTCGGTGTCGCCGCGATGCTGCTCATCATTCCGCTCGGCCTGATCGCCCGCCAGCCCGATCTAGGCACCGCAGCGCTGGTCGGCGCCGCCGGCTTCTATGTCATCTTCTTCGCCGGCCTCGGCTGGCGCGTGCTCGGCACGCTCACCGCCATCGGGCTGGCCGCATTGCCGATCGGCTGGGGCTTCCTCCATAGCTATCAGCGTAAGCGCGTGCTCACGCTTCTCGACCCGACCACCGATCCGCTCGGCGCCGGCTACCACATCATCCAGTCGACCATCGCCGTGGGCTCGGGCGGGCTCTGGGGCAAGGGCTGGCTGAACGGCACTCAGGCGCACCTCGAGTTCATCCCGGAGCGACATACGGACTTCATCTTCGCCGTCTTTTCCGAGGAGTTCGGGCTGATCGGCAACCTGGTGCTGATCACGCTCTACATGCTGCTCATCGCGCGCGGCCTGGTCATCGCGGCAAACGCCGCCACTGTGTTCGCCCGTCTCCTCGCCGGCGCGATCTCGCTCATGTTCTTCACTTATGCCTTCGTAAACATGGGCATGGTGTCCGGCATCCTGCCCGTCGTCGGCGTTCCGCTGCCCTTCCTCTCCTACGGTGGCACCGCGCTCCTCACGCTTTTCATCGGCGCCGGCATCCTGATGAGCGTGCATCGCTACCGCAAGCTGGTTCAAACTTAGCTTTTCCGCAAAGCAGCATTTTTTGAAACCTGCTCCCGCATGATGAAACGAGGGTCAGCTAAGCCTATGTAAAGCCTTGTTTTTGTAACAGAGAAATGAGCCACATGGCGTGTTGCTGCGCGCCATGGTCCACCCGCACACTCCTCGCATCGACAACCCCCTGGAGGGACCGTGGACCAGCGCCAAAAACAAACCGAAGCACTCGAAAAAGACTGGGCAGAGAACGCGCGCTGGGAAGGCGTTAAGCGCGGCTATAGCGCGGGCGATGTGGTGCGGCTGCGCGGCAGCGTCACCGTCGAGCACACGCTCGCCAAGCGCGGCGCGGAGAAGCTCTGGCAGCTGATGCACGAGCGTCCGTTCGTGAATTCGCTCGGCGCGCTCACTGGCAACCAGGCGGTGCAGCAGGTGAAAGCCGGCGTGCCGGCGATCTATCTCTCCGGGTGGCAGGTGGCGGCGGATGCGAACGATTCGCTGCAGATGTATCCCGACCAGTCGCTGTACGCCGTCTCCTCGGTTCCCACCGTCGTGAGGCGCATCAACAACGCGCTCGCTCGCGCCGACCAGATCCAGTGGATGGAAGGCAAAGGTGATATCGACTATTTCGCCCCCATAGTGGCGGACGCCGAGGCGGGATTCGGCGGCGTGCTCAACGCCTACGAGCTGATGCGCTCGATGATCGATGCCGGCGCCGCCGGCGTGCATTTCGAGGACCAGCTCGCCTCGGTCAAGAAATGCGGCCACATGGGCGGCAAGGTGCTGGTGCCAACGCAGGAAGCGGTGCAGAAACTCGTCGCCGCGCGCCTTGCGGCTGATGTTGCCGGCGTGCCGACGATCCTGCTCGCGCGCACCGACGCCGAGGCGGCCAACCTCGTGACCTCGGATGTCGACGAGAACGATAAGCCGTTCATTACGGGCGATCGGACTGCCGAGGGCTTCTACCGGGTGAAGAACGGGCTGGAGCAAGCGATCTCGCGCGGCGTCGCCTATGCGGCCTACGCCGACATGGTGTGGTGCGAGACCGGCAAGCCCGATCTCGAGTTCGCGCGCAAGTTCGCCGAAGCGGTGCAGAAGGCGCACCCCGGCAAGATGCTGGCGTACAACTGCTCGCCCTCGTTCAACTGGAAGCGCAACCTGGACGACGCCACCATCGCCAGGTTCCAGCGCGAGCTCGGCGCCATGGGCTACAAGTTCCAGTTCATCACCCTCGCCGGCTTCCACGCGCTCAACTACTCGATGTTCGAGCTCGCCTACGGCTACGCGCGCGGCGGCATGAGCGCGTTCGTCGAGCTGCAGCAGAAGGAGTTCGCCGCCGCGGACAAGGGCTTCACCGCGGTCAAGCACCAGCGCGAGGTCGGCACCAGCTACTTCGACGAGATCACGCAGGTCGTCACCGGCGGCACGGCGTCCACCACCGCGCTGCACGGCTCGACCGAGGACGAGCAATTCTTCGACGATAAGAAGAAAGCCAAGCTGGCAGCAGTGTGAGCAGCCTCGCGCCCGTTGTTGCAGCGCGCGAGCGGCGCTCGAGCCTGCCGCAGGACCTCGCGCGCTGCATCCTCGACGGCTTCGACCGGCATTACCGCCTGTTCCGCGAAGCTGCGGTACAGGCGAAGACGCTGTTCGAGCGCGCGGCATGGCTCGAAATGCGCAGCCTCGCGCGAAACCGCATCCAGATGTACGACCAGCGCGTGGAAGAGGGGGTCGGCGAGCTGCTCGAGCGCTTCCCGCAGGCGCGCGACGAGTCGCTCTGGCCGGCGATCAAGCTGGCCTACATCGGCCTGCTGCACGAGCACAAGCAGCCCGAGTGCGCCGAGACCTTCTACAACTCGGTCGCGTGCGCGGTGCTGCACCGGCGCCATTACCACAATGAGTTCATCTTCTGGCGCCCGGCGATCGCCACCGAGCACCTCGAAGGCGACGCGCCGACGTATGCCTGCTATTACCCCCTGGTCGACGGCCTGAGGAAGACGCTGCACAACATCGCGCAAAGCTTCGATCTCAAGAACGGCTGGGAAAACCCGCGGCGCGACCTGCGCAACATCGTGCACGCCTTGCGCCGGCATTTTGCGCGTCCGGCGCGCGCGCATCCCGACCTGCAGGTGCAGGTGCTCAGTACGCTCTTTTTCCGCAACAAGGGCGCCTACGTTGTGGGCCGCATCATCAACGCGCACCGCGAGGTGCCGTTCGCGGTGCCGCTGCTGCAAAACCAGCGCGGCGAGCTCTATGCCGACACGCTGCTTCTCGGCGAGGACCAGCTGCTGGTGCTGTTCTCCTTCGCCCGGGCCTATTTCTTCGTCGACATGGAAGTGCCGGCAGCCTGCGTCTCGTTCCTGCGCTGGCTGATGCCGAAGAAGCCGCGCGCCGAGCTCTATATGTCGGTGGGCCTCGCCAAGCAGGGCAAGACGCTGTTCTATCGCGACCTGCACTACCACCTCAAGCACTCGACCGATCGCTTCGTCATCGCTCCGGGCATCAAGGGCATGGTGATGCTGGTGTTCACGCTGCCGTCGTTTCCCTACGTCTTCAAGCTGATCCGCGACCGCTTCGCGCCGCCCAAGGAGATCGACCGCGAGACGGTGATGGAGAAGTACCAGATGGTCAAGCTGCACGACCGCGTCGGCCGCATGGCCGATACGCTCGAATACTCGCTGGTCGCGCTGCCTTTCGAGCGCTTCGATGCCGCGCTGGTCGAAGAGCTGAAGCGCGAATGCGCCTCGCTGATCGAGTTCGACGGCGAGGACCTGGTGATCGGCCACGTCTATATCGAGCGGCGCATGGAGCCGCTCAACCTGCATGTCGAAGACTGCCGGCGCAGCGGCGACGACGGCGCATTGCGTCTGGCGTTGCGCGAGTACGGCCAGGCGATCAAGGAGCTCGCCGGCGCCGGCATCTTTCCGGGCGACATGCTGCTCAAGAACTTCGGCGTCACGCGCCACGACCGCGTCGTGTTCTATGACTACGACGAAATCCAGCCGATGACCGAGATGAGCTTCCGGCGCATCCCGCCGGCGAAGACCTACGAGGAAGAGCTCGCCGCCGAGCCGTACTGGCGGGTGGGCGAGGCCGATGTGTTCCCCGAGCAGTTCGACCGCTTCCTGGTCTCGGAGCCCCGCGCGCGCGAGATCTTCTACGAGTATCACCGCGACCTGCTCGACCCGCAGTTCTGGCAGGCGAAGCAGGAGCTGCTGCGCGCGGGGGAGCAGGAAGACGTCTTCCCCTACCCCGAGGAAATACGCTTTTCTAGGCTACCTCGCGCCGCTCGGCGAGCCGCAGCCAGCCCTTGACGATGCGGTAGATGATCCAGATCGCGTCGGCCATCAGGACGAACCAGCCGATGATGACGATGAACAGGATGCCGCCGATCACGCCCCACAGCAGTCCCCACCAGAATGTGCGGATCTGCCAGCGGAAATGCGATTCGAGCCAGGTGCCGGCGGCGTCGTCGCGCTTCACGTAGTCGACGATCGCCGCGATGATCCAGGTGATGCCGAAGAGGAAGCCCGCCGCCTGCAGCGCGTAGACCGCAGTAGCGACGTTCCTCAGTTCCGTTTCGCGGTCCACTGCGCACCTTCGATCACCACCCGCTTGCGCCGCGATTTCAGGCCGGCGGCGATGCGCACATTGCGCTTCGGCACGCCGAAGTACGCGGCGAGGAACTCGATCAGCGCTGCGTTCGCCTTGCCCTCGACCGGCGGCGCGGCGAGTCGCAGCTTCACGCGCCCGCCATGCTCGCCGGCGAACTCCGATCGCGCCGCGCCCGGCTGCACCTGCAGCTCGAGAATCACAGCACGGCCGCCGCGAGGCGCAAGTGGTTCAGCGGGATGAGCAGCACGTAGAGGATGACGAGCAGCACCAGCGGCGTGAGATCCACCCGGCCCACCGGCGGCACGTAGCGGCGCAGCGGCCGCAGAAAGGGCCGCGTCACCATGTCGAACAGCGGCGCGAGCGGCGCGTCGGGGTTGATCCAGGAGATCGCCACCTGCACGAAGATGGCGAACACCAGGATATACACGCTGTAGCGCACCAGATCCACAGCGGCGATCGCCGCCACCGCGAGGGCGCTCGGCTCGGCGCCCGCGATCCAGGCCTGGGCCCAGAGACCCAGCGCTTGCAGCAGCCAGGCGATCAGCAGCGTCGCGAGATCGAGGCCGGCAAGGCCCGGCACCACGCGCCGCGCCGGCAGCACGATCCAGCTGGTGGTGGCGAGCAGGAACTCGCCCATCGGGTTGCGGAAGGGCACGCGCAGCCACTGGAAGTGAAAGCGCGCCAGCAGCAGAAAGACGAGAAACGAGACCACCGTGTCGATCAGGAAATTGGCGATCTGCGCGAACATGTCAGTCCTTGCCGAGCTCGTCGCCGAGCTCGCCGCCACGCCGCGTCGCCGCCGCGAGCGCCTTGGCGAAGCGTTCCGCCAGGTTCTCCTGTTCGAAAACCTTCAGCGCCGCTTCGGTAGTGCCGCCTTTGGAGGTGACATTCTTTCTTAGCTGTGCGGGTGGCTCGGCACTCTCGGCGGCGAGGCGGGCCGAGCCGAGCACGCAGTGCTTCGCGAGCCGCAGCGCGTCCTGCGGGGGAATGCCCGAGCGTTCGGCAAAGGCCGCAAGCTGCTCGATCAACCAGAACACGTAGGCCGGTCCGCTCGCCGAGACCGCGGTGACCGGGTCGAGCAGGCGCTCATCGGCGAGCCAGACGACCTCGCCCACGGCAGCGAGAATGGTTTCAGCTTTTGTTCGGTCCGCCGCGCCGACTTCCGGCGCCGCATAAAGTCCGGTGATGCCGGCGCCGATCAG
>DASWER010000449.1:0-2738 GCA_036394655.1 Burkholderiales bacterium | reverse complement strand
ATCGGCGGCAACCTGTGCCTCGACACGCGCTGCAACTACTACAACCAGAACTACGAGTGGCGCAAGGCGATCGACTTCTGCCTGAAGAAGGACGGCGACATCTGCTGGGTGGCGACCGCGAGCAAGCGCTGCGTCGCCATGTCTTCGACCGATTGCGCGCCTGCGCTGCTGGTGCTTGCCACGAAAGTGAAGCTGGTGTCGGCGAGCGGCGAGCGCGAGCTGGCGTTGGAAGGGCTCTACAACAACGACGGCATCGATTACCTGCGCCGCCGGCCGGACGAGATCCTCACCGAAGTCGCTTGCGAGAATCTGCCCAGCACCTACTGGAAGCTGCGGCGGCGCGGTGCCTTCGATTTTCCGGTGCTCGGCGTCGGCGCCGCCTTGCATGCCGACGGTGCGCGCCTCGCGCTCGGCGCCGTGGCGTCGCGACCTTTCCTGGTGGACAGCGCGAACCAGTTCCTCCGCGGCAAAGAGCTCACCGACGAGGTGATCGAGGAGGCCGGCCGTCTCACCGCCTCGCGCGCGAAGCCGATGGACAATGCCGACCTGGACCTCTACTGGCGCAAGGACGTGTCTGCCGCATTCGTCGGCTATGCGCTGCGCGAGCTGCGCGGCGACGACATGCGCGAGACGCGCCAGCGCATCGCGCGCTATCAACCGGCTTAGAATCGGCGTTCACAGAGGAGGAGGGGACCATGAAACGATACGGTTTCGCTGCGGCGGCTATCGTCGTTGCGGTTGCGGGCTGCGCGCAAATGCGAGCGATGACGGGCGGTGGCTGGGAGACGCTGGTCGACGGCGACAAGGGTCTGGAGAATTTCAGCCGCGTGGGCGATGCCAACTGGCGCGCCGAAGGCGGCGCGATCGTCGCCGACCGCGGCAAGGGCGGGCACCTGGTGTCGAACAAGACCTACGGCGACTTCGAGATCCGTGCCGAGTTCTGGGCTGAGACCGACACCAACAGCGGGATCTTCATCCGGTGCAACGATCGCACCAAGATCACCGCGGTGAACTGCTATGAAGTGAACATCTGGGACATCCGCCCGGAGCCGAAGTACGGCACCGGCGCGATCGTCGACGTCGCCGCGGTGCCGGTGCCGATCGCCAACAAGGCCGGCGGCCGCTGGAACACCTACGAGATCACCGCCAAGGGATCGCAGCTCACGGTCAAGCTGAACGGCGTGCAGACCGTCAGCGTGCAGGACAGCAAGCTCGCGTCAGGACCATTCACGCTGCAGTTCGGTCCGGGCGTACAGAACGCCCAGGGCGGGCCGATCAAGTTCCGCAAGGTCGAGATCAGGCCGCTCTGAGCGGCTAATCGTTGCGGATGTTGGCCGCCTTGGCGACGGCGGTCCATTTCTCGATGTCGCGTGCAAGGCGGGTGCGCAGCTCATCGGAGCTGCCGCCCACTGGATCGACGCCGAGCTTGCCGAGGCCGTCGAGCACTTCGGGCAGGCGCACCACGCGCGCGGTTTCCCTCTGCAGGCGCGCGACAATCGCCGCTGGCGTGCGCGCCGGCGCGAAGAAGCCCGTCCACAGCCAGACCTCGACGTCCGGCACGCCGGCTTCGGCGAGCGTCGGTACGTCGGGCCAGGACGGATGGCGCTCCGACGAGGTGATCGCGAGCGCGCGCACCGTACCGGCACGCAGCGGGCCCGAGGCCGGCGGCGGATCGCAGATCGTCATCGTCACCTGGCCGGCAACGGTCGCCTGCACCGACTCGCCGCTGCTCTTGTACGGGATGTGGACGAACTCGGTGCCGGTCCTCTGCTTGAAGAGCTCGGTGGCGATCTGGAATGCCGCTGCGCTCGAACCGTAGTTCGCCTTGCCGGGATTCTTCTTCGCGTAGTCGATCAGCTCCTTCACCGAATGCACCGGAAGCGAGGCGCCGACCGTGACGATCAGCGGAAACTGGCCGATGGTCGAAATCGGCGCGAAGTCCCTCGTGGAGGAGTAGGGCAGCTTCGCGTAGGTCGCGGGATTCATCGCCATCGGGCCGGTCGGCCCCATGAGGATGGTGTAGCCGTCGGGCGCGGCCTTCGCCACGTACTCGGTGGCGATGATCGCCTGCGCGCCCGGCTTGTTCTCGACGATCACCGGCTGGCCCAGCGCCTCGGACATGCGCGGCGCCATCACTCGCACGATGAGATCGTTGCCGCCGCCCGCGGCGTAGCCGACGATGATGCGGATCGGCCGCGCCGGATAGTCCTGCGCTGCGGCGGGCAGCGCCGCGGCGAGAAGCAAAGCTCGGATTATTTTCATTGGGTGATCCTCCTCAGAGCATTCTAAAGTCGGCCTCGGCAAGCTCCAACGACGCCGCCTTCATGTTCTCCTCGAGATGCTCGGCCGAGCCGGTTCCCGGGATCGGCAGCATGACCGGCGATTTCTTCAGCAGCCACGCGATCACCACCTGCGAGGGCGTGGCGCCGAGCTTCTTGGCGAGCGCTTTGACCTTTGCGTTGGAGAGCGACGCGCCGTCGCCGAGCGGATACCACGGCAAGAACGCGATTCCCAGGCGCTCGCAGGCCTTGAGCACATCCTCGGCGCTGCGATCGCCCAGGTTGTAGCGGTTCTGCACCGAGACGATCGGCACGATTTTGCGCGCCTGCTCGAGCTGCTTCACCGTCACGTTCGACAAGCCCAGATGCCGCACCTTGCCCTCGCGCTGGAACTCGGCGAGCGCGCCCACCGATTCCTCGAAGGGCAGCTTGTGATCCGGTGCGTGCAGCTGGTAGAGG
>DASWER010000448.1:0-2477 GCA_036394655.1 Burkholderiales bacterium | reverse complement strand
GGGAACTGAGGTCAAGGTCCCCGACATCGGGGACTTCAAGAACGTCGAAGTCATCGAGATCCTGGTCAAGCCGGGCGACGCGGTCGCCAAGGAGCAGTCGCTGGTCACGCTGGAATCCGACAAGGCGACGATGGAAATCCCATCCCCCGACGCCGGCGTGGTGAAGGAAGTGCGTATCAAGGTCGGCGAAAAGGTGTCGCAGGGCTCGCCGATCCTCGTGCTGGAAGCGACGAGCCAGGCGGCGCAGCCCGCCGCCGCCGTGGCGCCGAGGCCGGCGCCGAGTACCGCGCCCACGCCGGCACCCGCGGTGAAGGGCGATGTCGACTGCGATGTGGTCGTCATCGGCGCCGGGCCGGGCGGCTACTCCGCCGCCTTCCGCGCAGCCGACCTCGGCCTGAAGACGGTGCTCGTCGAGCGCTATCCCACGCTGGGTGGCGTGTGCCTGAACGTCGGCTGTATTCCGTCCAAGGCGCTGCTGCACACCGCCGCCGTGATGGACGCGGCACGCGCGCTTGGCGATCACGGCATCAGCTTCGGCGAGCCGAAGCTGGACCTCGGCAAGCTGCGAGCGTTCAAGAGCAAGGTGGTGGGCAAGCTCACCGGCGGCCTCGCGGCGATGGCCAAGATGCGCAAGGTGACGGTGATCCAGGGCGTCGCGTCCTTCGCCGGCCCGAATGAGCTTTCCATCGATGGGAAAAAATCGCTGCGCTTCGCCAACGCCATCATCGCCGTGGGCTCGCAGGCCGCCAAGCTGCCGTTCCTTCCGGAGGATCCGCGCATCGTCGACTCCACCGGCGCGCTCGAGCTGCCGAGCGTGCCGAAGAAGCTGCTGATCATCGGCGGCGGCATCATCGGCCTCGAGATGGGCACGGTGTATTCCACCCTCGGCACGCGCCTCGACGTGGTGGAGATGATGGACGGCCTGATGCTCGGCGCCGACCGCGACCTGGTCGCGGTGTGGCAGAAGTTCAATGCCGCGCGCTTCGACAACGTGATGCTCAAGACCAAGACCAGCAAGGTCGAGGCGACGCCGAAGGGACTCAAGGTTTCCTTCGAGGGCAAGGAAGCCCAGCTCTACGACATGATCCTGGTCTCCGTCGGGCGCACGCCGAACGGCAAGAAGATCGGCGCCGACAAGGCCGGGGTGGCGGTCACCGAGCGCGGCTTCATCGAGACCGACTCGCAGATGCGCACCAACGTGCCGCACATCTTCGCCATCGGCGACGTGGCGAAGAATCCGATGCTCGCCCACAAGGCGGTGCACGAGGCCCACGTCGCGGCCGAGGCGGCGGCGGGGCAGAAATCGCACTTCGACGCGCTCGTCATCCCGTCGGTCGCGTACACCGATCCCGAGATTGCCTGGGTCGGGCTGACGGAGGAGGAGGCGAAGAAAGCCGGTACCAAGGTCGGCGTGTCGAAGTTCCCGTGGGCGGCCTCGGGCCGCGCCATCGCCAACGCGCGCGACGAAGGCTTCACCAAGCTGATCTTCGACGCCGAGACGCATCGCATCGTCGGCGGCGGCATCGTCGGCGCCGGCGCGGGCGATCTCATCAGCGAAGTGGTGCACGCCATCGAGATGGGCTCGGATGCGACCGACATCGGCAAGACGATCCATCCGCATCCGACCACCAGCGAGTCGATCGGCATGGGCGCCGAAGCCTTCGAAGGCGTCTGCACCGACCTGCCGCCGCAGAAGAAAAAATGACGCAGGACGAGCTCAAGCGCCAGGTGGCTGCGGCGGCGCTGAAATACGCGCAGGAAGGCGTGATCGGCGTGGGCTCGGGCTCCACCGTCAACTTCTTCATCGATGCGCTGGCGACGATCAAGGGACGCATCGAAGGCGCGGTGGCGGCATCGGAGGCGAGCGCCGAGCGGCTGAAGAAGCACGGCATCCGCGTGTTCGACCTGAACAGCGTGGACGAGCTCGTGGTCTACGTCGACGGCGCGGACGAGGTCACCGAGCACTTGCACATGATCAAGGGCGGCGGCGGCGCGCTGACGCGAGAGAAGATCGTCGCCGCGGTGGCCAAGAAGTTCGTCTGCATCTGCGACGCCTCGAAGCTGGTGCCGGTGCTCGGCAAGTTCCCGCTGCCGCTCGAGGTGATCCCGATGGCGCGCAGCTACGTCGGGCGCGAGATGCTCAAGCGTGGCGCGCAACCCGTGCTGCGCGAGAACACCAAGACCGACAACGGCAACCTGATCCTCGACTGCCACGGCCTGGTGCTGCTCGATCCGCCGGCGATGGAGGCCGACCTGAACAACATCGCCGGCCTCGTTACCAACGGCATCTTCGCGCGCCGCCCCGCCGATGTGCTCCTGCTCGGCGAGTCCACCGGGGTTAGAACGCTAAAAAAACCCTAGACGTTGCGCCGCGACGTCTTCCTGCTTTCGCTCGCGGCGTTCACCAGCTCGGCGAGCCTGCGCGCCACCGACCCGCTGCTGCCGCTGATCGCGGAAGACTACGGCGTCACCATCGG
>DASWER010000447.1:0-2525 GCA_036394655.1 Burkholderiales bacterium | reverse complement strand
CGGCACGCCGCCAAGCTGATGGAGATGTGCGTGCGCGATCCGTTCGAGCTCTGGCTCAACCAGCATCCCGAGGAAGGCAAGAAGATCGTCGAGCTGACGATCGAGCAGGCGCTTGCCCGCCTGTCCAGGGGCAAGAAGGTGGAACGGAAGAAGTCCAGCGGCATCGCCACGCTGCCCGGCAAATTGGTGGACTGCGCTTCCGGCGACGTGACGCGCAACGAGCTCTTCCTGGTCGAGGGAGATTCCGCCGGCGGCTCGGCCAAGGAAGCGCGCGACAAGGAGACGCAGGCCATACTGCCGCTGCGCGGCAAGGTGCTGAACACCATGTCGAAGGACAGCCGCACGGTGCTCGCCAACAAGGAGCTGCAGGCCATCGCCACCGCGATCGGCGTCGACCCGCATGGCGTCGAGGACGCCGTCGACCTGACCGGCGTGCGCTATGGAAAAGTGATCGTGATGACCGACGCCGATGTCGACGGCGGCCACATCCAGGCGCTGCTGCTCACTTTCTTTTTCATGCATGCGCCGAAGCTCGTCGCGGCCGGCCATCTTTACGTGGCGCAGCCGCCGCTCTACAAGCTGGAAGTGCCGTCGCAGGGAAAGGGAAAGCCCGCGCGGCGCCTCTATTGCCTGGACGATGACGAGCTGGCCGAGGTGCTCGCCCAGTTGAAAAAGGAAAAGGTCAAGGACGGCTCATGGGAAATTTCGCGCTTCAAGGGCCTGGGCGAAATGAGCCCCGAGCAGCTCTGGGAGACGACGATGAATCCCGACACGCGGCGCCTGGTGCGCATGCAGCTGGATTTCAAGGAATTGAAAACCATCAGGGAAAAGTTCGAGCTGCTGATGGATGCCGGCGAAGCCGAAGGCCGGCGCAACTGGATGCGGGAGCACTGGAAGACCGTTGAAGCCGACGTCTAAGAAAAGCAAAAAACAAAAGCCGTTCTGGGAACGCGCGTACCAAGGCCATGCCTACTGGCTCGGCAAGGTGAAGCTCGGCAAGGTCACCCTGGCAGGCAAGAACCATTACGAATGGACCGCCGCCGGCCGCGGCGGCAGCACCGAGGACCTCGACAGCGCCAAGAAAGCGGTCGAGCTCGCCATTGCGATGGCCGACAAGCAGCTGGATCTTTTTAGCGAGTGAGCATGGACGACCGGACCGGCGATCTCTTTCCCCCCGATAGCGGCGACGAAGCGGCGCCGATCGAGCAGCACGCTTCGCACGCCTACCTCGGCTACGCGGTATCGACGGTCAAGTCGCGCGCGCTGCCCGAGATCGCCGACGGCCTGAAGCCGGTGCAGCGGCGCATCCTTTACGCGATGGGCGAAGCCGGCGGCACCGGCTTTTCCAAATGCGCGCGCTACGTCGGCGAGGTGCTCGGCAAATACCACCCGCACGGCGACTCCTCGACCTACGAGGCGCTGGTGCACCTCGCGCAGCCCTTCTCGATGCGCTACCCGCTGATCGACGGCCAGGGCAACTTCGGCTCGCGCGACGGCGATGCCGCCGCCGCCTATCGATACACCGAAGCCCGGCTTTCCCGCTTCGCGGAGCTGATGCTGGCCGAGATCGGCGAGGGCACGGTCGATTTCATCAAGAACTACGATGGCAAGTTCGAGGAGCCCGCGCTCCTGCCGGCGCGGCTGCCCTTCGGTCTGCTCAACGGCAGCTTTGGCATACCTGTCGGCTTCTCCACGCGCATCCCGTCGCACAACCTGAAGGAAGTCGCCGAGGCCGCGGCGCACGTCATCAAGCATGCGCGCGCCAAGCTCGAAGACGTGCTCGAGATCCTGCCCGGGCCGGATTTCCCGGGCGGCGGACAGCTCATCTCGCCGAAGGAGGAAATCCGCCAGGCCTATGAGACCGGGCGCGGCTCGCTCCTGCTGCGCTGCAAGTGGGAGCGCGAGAACCTCGCGCGCGGGCAGTGGCGCATCGTGGTGACCGAGCTGCCGCAGGGCGTCTCGGTGCGCCTGGTGATGGAGGAAATCGAGGCGCTCGCCAATCCCAAGCCCGGCTTCGGCAAGAAGGAAGTGACGCAGGAGCAGAAGCGCCTGAAGCAATTCATCCTCGACCAGGTCGAGGGCGTGCGCGACGAGAGCGATCGCAAATCCAAGCTGCGCCTGGTGATCGAGCCGCGCACCTCGAAGCAGAACCCCGAGGAGATGATGGCGGCGCTGCTGGTGCACACCTCGCTCGAGACGCGCTATGCGTTGAACCTCACCTGGCTCGGCCTCGACGGACTGCCGGAGACCAAGGGCATCGTCGAAGTGCTGCGCGAGTGGGGCGAGTTTCGCGTCGCCACCGTGCGCCGGCGCACGCAGTTCCGCCTCGACCGCGTCCAGGAGCGCATCGAGATCGTGCTCGGGCGGCTGCTGGCGTACGCCAAGATCGACGAGATCATCAAGCTGATCCGCGCGAGCGAGGACCAGGCCGAGGCGCGCCTCAACCTCCAGAAGAAGTACAAGTTCACCGACAAGCAGGCCGAGGACATCGTCAACCTGCGGCTGGGACAGCTCACCAAGCTGGA
>DASWER010000446.1:0-8005 GCA_036394655.1 Burkholderiales bacterium | reverse complement strand
AGGCGCTCGAGGCGCCTTACGCGGCCCTCGTTGCGCGTGCGGCGCGCCTCGATGCCTTTGCGGATCCAGGCTTCCTCCTGCGCCCAGAACTTGTCGAACTTGGCGTGCACCACCGCCTCGACGGCGAGCTGCCCGGACTTGCGCGCCTCGTAGGCGGAGAAGTTGCCGGGGAAGGACAGCAGGCGGCCGCGGTCGAGCTCGAGGATGCGCGTGGCGACGCGGTCGAGGAAGGCGCGGTCGTGGGTGACGAAGATGGCAGAGGGCTGCCTTGCCAATAAACCCTCCAAAGCCAATATGCCGTCGATGTCCAGGTGATTGGTCGGCTCGTCCAGCAGCAGCACGTCGGGCTCCTGCGCAAGCGCGGCGGCGAGCGCGGCGCGCTTCCTCTCGCCGCCCGAGGCCTTCGCGGGATCGAGCTGCGGATCGACGCCGAGGCGGTGGAAAAATTCTTCCAGCTTGTGCGCGGCGGCTGGCGGATTAATCGGAAACGCCGGTTCCTGCGGCACGAGGACGATGCGCAGCCCGTCCTTCTTCCTCAGCTCGCCGTCGTCCAGGGTGATTTGGCCGGCGAGCGCTCCGAGGAGAGAAGACTTGCCGGTGCCATTGCGGCCGATCAGGCCGATGCGCTCGCGCTCTTCGAGCGCGAATGACGCGCGGTCGAGAAGCGGCAGGTCGCCATAGGCGAGCTCGGCGTTGGCGAGGGTTAACAGGGCCACGGGCAGTGCACGGATTTTCTATTCAAGCCATTGCTAAACTATGAAGTATGAAGCCCTCTTCTGTCGTCCATTCCGACCCGGAGATCTTAGGCGGCACTCCCGTGTTCGTAGGCACGCGAGTTCCGGTGCAGGCGTTGATCGATTATCTGGAAGGCGGGCACACGCTGGAGAAATTTCTTGACGACTTCCCGTCGGTTGCCAGGGAGCTCGCTATCGCCGCGCTCGAGCAGGCGAAAGAGCACCTGATCGCCGATGCGCGTGCTGCTTAAAGAAAGCCGCGTGAAGGACACGCAATAAGTCGGGGTCTGACCGCATATGCCCCATATAGCGCGTATCCTTGGCGATGGCCAAAAGCCCGCTGAATTATCCGCGCTACAAGCCCAATCCTCTGCGGCCCGCGGGCACCGGCGCCTTCTTCGATTTCGCCACCGCGGTGGCGAGCCGCGACACGCGCAAGCTGCAGTCCTGCAGCCTGGTGCGCCGCTGGGGCAAGGCGGTAGCGCCCTCGGAAGCGGAGCAGGAAGCGCAGCCGCTCACCGTGCCGGTCGCGTTCTGATGGAGTGGGACCTGATCGCCGGCAACTGGCAGCACTACAAGCCGAGCGTGCGGCTGCGCTGGGGCCGCATCACCGACGAGGAGCTCGATATCATCGCCGGCGGGCGCGCGCAGCTCGCCGCGCACATCCAGGAGATCTACGGCATCTCCAAGAACGCGGCGCAGATGCAGCTCGAGTCCTGGCAGGGCATCCAGAAGGAACCTGACGTGGCCCCTGCCCCTGACGTGGCCCCTGCCACTTGAGCCAGCGCCTGCTCGCGGAGGTCGGCGCGATGCTCGATGCCTACGACGTGGTGCGGCGCACCGACGAGCAGCGCAAGCGCCGCCTCGAGGCCGAGGGGCTGGCATTTCTCGCCGGCTTCGCCGAGCTGCGCGGCAAGCTGGTGCGCCCGATGTTCGAGGCGGTGGGCGCGCTGCTCAAGTCGCGCGGCCACGACTTCGCCATCCGCGAGGACGAGTTCGTCTTCGAGGGCGACGGCAAGACCATCGAGGCGGCGATCGGCCTGCGCATCACCCCCGCGGGCATGGAAACCGCCGCGGCATCCGACGTGCACCTGCGCGAGCTCTTGTTCAGCACGCGGCACTACAACAAGACGGTGTCGGTGATGAACGGCGCGGTGCCGCAGTCGGGCTCGATCGCGGGCGCGGCCGGCAGCTACACCCTCTCGCAGATCAATGCGCAGCTCGTCGAGCAGGAGCTGCTGAAGCTGGTGGCCGCGCTAGTCAGGGCGTGAAACCCCGCGTAGTGCTGGACACCCACGTCTGGCTCGACTGGCTGGTGTTCGAAGATCCCGGGATCGTGCCGATCCGCAACGCCGTGGGCACCGGGCGCGTGGAGCTCTACGTCGATGCGCTGTGCGAGGAGGAGCTCGCGCGCGTGCTGGCGCGAGGCTTCGCCAAGCGCACGCTCGATGCCAGGGCGCAAGCCGAATGCATCGCGCAGTGCCGGCGGCTTTCGAAGCGCATCGATACCAGACTGTCCGACGGCGAGCGCGCCGGCCTGCCCGCGTGCCGCGATCCCGATGACCAGAAGTTCCTCGAGGCGGCGCTCGCGGCCGGGGCGCAGTTCCTGATCACCAAGGACCGGGCACTGCTCGAGCTTGCGCGGCATCGCTCCCGGGCGCCGTTTCGCATCCTCACGCCGCAGGAATTTCGCATCGCGATCCGCACTATCGGGATTACATGACAGACAAGCGCCGCGCGTTTTCCGAGAATCGTCTGCAGAGCCATTCCCCTCCCCTTTAGGGCGTGGCTCTTCCCCAAGGAGACCGCCCAAAAGGCGGTCTCCTTTTTCTTGCCCGGGTGGTTGAACGGCGCGCCGGTTGTGCCCATCTAAGCCGGATCCGTTCGATGAGAGGCTCCCGATGAAGCTTGCTGTCTCCTTACTCGCAGCGCTGTTCATGGCCAGCGGCTGCTCCAAACCCTCCGAACCGCAGGCCAAGGCGCAGCTGTCCTCGCAGGCCGCGCAGGGCGCGAGCGCGCCGTCGCCCGGCGGCGTGCAGGCTGCCGGCGCGCCGATGCAGACGCTGCCCGACTTCGCGACGATCGCCGAGGCGAACAGGGGCGCCGTGGTCAACATCACCTCCACGGTGACTCGGCCGCGGCAGATGCGCTTGCCCTTTGGCGGAGGTCAAGGAAACGGTGACGAGCAGGACGACAATCCGATGAACGAGTTCCTGCGCCGCTTCGGCATGGAAGGGCAGACGCCGCCGATGCCGCAGCAGGGCATGGGCTCGGGCTTCATCGTCGACGCGAACGGCACCATCCTCACCAACGCGCACGTGGTCGAGGGCGCCGACGAGGTGCGGGTGAAGCTCTCGGACCGGCGCGAGTTCAAGGGCAAGGTCGCCGGGCTCGACCACACCACCGACATCGCGGTGGTGAAGATCGACGCGAAGAACCTGCCGACGGTGAAGCTCGGCGATCCCGCGAAGAGCCGCGTCGGCGAATGGGTGGTGGCGATCGGCTCGCCCTTCGGCTTCGAGAACACGGTGACCGCCGGCATCATCTCCGGCACCTCGCGCTCGCTGCCCGAGGGCAGCTACGTGCCGTTCATTCAAACGGACGCGGCGGTCAATCCCGGCAACTCGGGCGGGCCGCTGTTCAACGTGCGCGGCGAGGTGATCGGCATCAACTCCGTGATCTACTCGCGCACCGGCGGCTACATGGGGCTCGCCTTCGCGATCCCGATCGACGTGGCGAAGAACGTCGAGGAACAGCTCCTCAAGAACGGCAAAGTGGAGCGCGGCCGCCTCGGCGTCGGCATCCAGGAAGTGTCGGCGTCGCTCGCGCGCTCGTTCGGGCTCGACCGGCCGCGCGGCGCGCTGGTCACCACCGTCGAGAGCGGCGGGCCGGCGGACAAGGCGGGCATCAAGCCCGGCGACGTGATCCTCGGCTTCAACGGCAAGCCGCTCGAGCTGTCGAGCGAGCTGCCGCCGCTCGTGGCGCAGACCAAGCCCGGTACCAAGGCCGAGATCGAGGTGTGGCGCGGCGGCAAGCGCCAGACGCTCGGCGTGGCGGTCGGCGAGATGACGGCCGAGAAGACCGCGCGCGGCGACGACAAGCCGGGCGCGCCGCAGGGCGGCAGGCTCGGCCTCGCGGTGCGGCCGCTGACGGCGGAAGAGCGCAAGGAGCTCGGCGGCGCGCCGCCGGGGCTGGTGGTCGAGGCGGCGAGCGGCCCGGCGGCCAAGGCCGGCCTGCGCCGCGGCGATCTCATCACCGCGGTCAACGGCCAGGCGGTGAAGAGCGTCGAGGAGTTCCGCGCGCTGGTCGAGAAGTCGAAGGACACAGTCGCGGTCCTCGTGCGCCGCGGCGATGCCACGGTGTTCGTGCCTATCGAGATCGGCTAGGAATAGGGGTCAGGACCCTTTTTCGAAGCTGCGCACCAGGTCGGCGCGCGCCTTGCCGGCCTGCATCAGCAGGCTGAAGTCGGAGCCGCTGAGGATCAGCTGCACGCCCATGGCGATGTGGCGCTCGAGCAGCTCGGGGGTGTACATGCCGCCCATGCCGGGGAACTTGCCGTGCTTCCGGCACGCGGCGATCACTTTCTTGTAGGCGTCGGCGACGCGCGGGTCGTTGAACTGGCCCGGGATGCCGATCTCGAAGCACAGGTCGTTGGTGCCGATGAGCAGCGCGTCGACGCCTTTCACCGCGGCGATCTCGTCCGCCTGCGCGACGCCCTGCGGCGATTCGATCATCACCACCACCAGCGTTTCCTGGTTGACGACGCGCGCGGCCTCGGCGACCGGGACCGGGGCGAAGCCGAGCTGCGCCAGCGCGCCGCCCATCGAGCGCTTGCCGACCGGCGGGTAGCGGCAGGCATCGGCGCAACGCCGCGCCTGCGCGGCGTCGTCGACGTGCGGGAAGACGATGCCCTGGGCGCCGTTGTCGAGCATGCGCGAGGCGTGCCAGTGCTCCATGCCGGCGACGCGCACCACCGGCGTGACGCCGACCGGCAGCGCGGCGGTCGCGATCTGCGCGGCGCTGTCGGCGTCGAGCGAGCTGTGCTCGCCGTCGATGAACAGCCAGTCGAAGCCGGCGGTTTTAGCTATTTGTGCGATGCCGACGGTGCGCGCCTGGGCGACGCCGAGGCCGATGGCGAGCTTGCCTGCGCGAAGCTGACGCAGGGTGTGGTTGGGTACGGTGCTCATGCGAGGTCTCTCCCGGGATATCCCGGCATCGTAGCGAAATGACTACAACAAATGCGCAATCCGCGCGACATGACACGGGCCGCGCAAACTTCCACAATGAAATCCCCCTGAGCCATTCCCTCTCCCTCCCTTGAGGGTGGCTCAACCCCTAGAAGCCGTCCCCCCGGACGGCTTCTTTTTTTTTGGGTCTTACTCCAGTGGAATCCCGGCCTCTTTGACCAGCTTGCGCCAGAGCGCGAGGTCGTCCCGGTTGATCTCCGCCAGGCGCTCGGGCGTCGAGCCCTCGGCGGCATAGCCGTAGCTCTGCAGCTTCTCGCGCACGTCGGCGCGGTTCACCGCCGCGTTCACCTCTTTGTTCAAGCGCGCGACGATCTCGCGCGGCAGCTTCGGCGGGCCGAAGACGCCGGCCCACTGCCGCACGGTCACCTGCGGCACGCCGGCCTCGTCGATGGTCGGCACATCGGGCAGGAGGGCGCTCCTGCGTTCGAGCAGCACGGCGAGCGCGCGCAGCTTGCCGTCCTTCGCGAGCGAGATTGCGGTGCCGGTGCTCAGGAAGGAGGACTGGATGCGTCCGGCGACGAGGTCCGGATTGAGCGGGCCTTCGCCCTTGTACGGCACGTGCAGCATGTCGATGCCGGTCGCGCCCATCAGCTGCACGTTGTAGAGGATCGACAGCGGGTTGCCGGTGCCGTAGGCGAGCTTGCCGGGATTGGCGCGCGCGTAACCGATGAACTCCTGCAGCGTCTTCGCCGGCACGTCGGGATGCACGTAGAGGAAGATGGTGGCGCGCCCGACCATCGAGATCGGCGTGAAGTCCTTGAGCGGATCGTAGGCCGGGGCTTTTCTCAGCGCGACCGCCGCGGTCATCGCGCTGTTGGAAGCGAACATGATGGTGTAGCCATCGGGCGCGACGCGCGTCATCTGCTCCGCGGCGAGCGCGCTGTCGGCGCCAGGCCGGTTCTCGACCACCACCGGCTGGCCGAGCTGCTCGGATAACGCGGCGCCGATGATGCGCGTGGTGGGATCGGCCGAGCCGCCGGGCGGGAAGCCGACGACGAAGCGGATCGGCTTCGAAGGGTAGGGCTGTGCTAAGGCGGAAGCTGCGCAGAGCGAAAAGATAAACGCGAGCCCGCCGTTGAGCATTTTCATGGCTGCAACTGTACCTCCATGCTAAATTACACTGGACTCGTGTAATTATGTTGAAGCCCGCCGAGAGCAGATCGCGCCGCATGAAGAACGTCACCGTCACCGTCGACGAGGAGACGTTCGCCAAGGCGCGTGTGCGGGCGGCCGAGCGCAATCTAAGCCTGTCGCGCTTCATGAGCGAGCTGCTCGCGCGCGAGCTGCGGCACGACGATGCGTACGAAGCGGCGTACCGCGGCTGGCGCGCGGCAAGGCCGTTCCTGTTGAAAGGGCCGCCGCAGCGTTACCCCAAGCGAGAGGAGCTCTATGAGCGTCCGGTGCTTCGTCGACGCTAGCGTCCTGCTGCGCGCGCGCGATCCGCGCGATCCGCTGAAGCAGGCGCGTGCCGCCGAGTGGCTCGAGCGGCTCTGGCAGCAGCGCTCCGGGCGCACCAGCATCCAGGCGCTCTCGGAGTTCTACATCACCGCCACGCGCAAGCTCACGCCGCGCGTGCCGGAAGACCTGGCGTGGGATGAGCTCGTGCGCTACCTGGCCTGGGCCCCGCAGGAGGCGAACGAACACTTGCTGCGGCGTGCGCGCGAGCTCGAGCGGCGTTACCACCTCGCGTGGTGGGACAGCACGATGGTCGCAGCCGCGCTGATGCAGGACTGCCTGATCCTGCTCAGCGAGGAGCTGCCGGAGGGCACTGTATTCGGCGTGCTGGCGGTGCGCAGTCCATTCAGCTCGGTGCTGGAGGCGCCACCGGCCGAGTACACGGTCGCGCGCGCGCATCCGCTGCATCGGCGGCGCGGCCGGCCGCGGCGGGCGGTTGCCGTTTAGATAATTTTCATCTGTGCGAGCACCGCGCGGCCGAGCGGGCCGTAGGGATTGCCGAGCGTCTCGGCGATCTCGAAGTGGTTGTAGCCCTCGGCGCGGATGATTTCCGCGCTCTTTCCCGCGCGCGTCAGGGCGTCGGCGAAATCGCGCGACTGGCGCTGGAATTCGGGCGTCTCGAGCGAGCCGTAGACCAGCACGATCGGCGCGCGGATCGCGGCGAGGTGGCGCTGCGGCGAGAGCGCGTCTTCGGCTGCGTCGGTGAACTTGACGTAGCTCGAGCGCTTCGACAGGCGCGGCCCGCGCAGGTCGTACATGCCGCTGCACAGCGTATAGCCGCGCACCGCGTCCGCGGGTAAGCCGTAGCGCGTCCAGTCGGTCGTGGCAGCGACGCCGGCGAGATGGGCGCCCGATGAGGTACCTGATACATACAGCCGACCGGCGTCGCCGCCGATTGTTTTTGCATGCGCATAAACCCAGGCGATGCCGCGCCGTACCTGCTCCGCCATGGGCATCAGGTCACCGCCGGTCTCGATGACGTTGTTGAAATCGAGCGCCACGTAGTGCGCGCCGGCGCGCACCAGCGTCTCGGCGGGAAACGCGTAGTCGCGGGCAAGGCCCGCGCGCCAGGCGCCGCCATGCACGAAGACGTTGATCGGCGCATGGGCCGCCTTGGTGCGATAGACGTCGAGGCCCTCGATGGCGCTTTCGCCGTACGCAAATCTTTCGGCGGCGCCCAGGCGCTGCCGCGCGAGCTCGCTGGCGCGCGCGAAGCGCGCCAGCAGCTGATCGCGGTTCGGCGCATACATCGCCTGGTCGTAGGCGGCGTCGAGCGCCTGCTGGTCGTAATCGAGGAAGACCTTGGCCATAATTCCGTACAACGTACGTAATTATGGCCGTCATCCGCAACGATTCAGGGGCAGTGTTCACGGCGTGCCGGCGCTGGCGCTATCTGCTGTGGCGGCGCTGGGACCCGGCGCTGCCGGTGGCGAACTTCCTGATGCTGAATCCGAGCACGGCAGACGAGCTCAAGCTCGACCCCTCCTGCACCCGAGCGCGGCGCTATGCCGAGCGCTGGGGCTATGGTGCGCTGATCGTCACCAACATCTTCGGCTGGCGCGCCACCGA
>DASWER010000445.1:0-4453 GCA_036394655.1 Burkholderiales bacterium | reverse complement strand
CGCTGCGCTTTCCGCAGAAGCGCGCTGCGCTGAAGAAGCTGGCGGACGGTCCCGTGATCCGCGTCGCCATGCGCTTTCATCGCCCGTTCTGGGAAGAACGCGCGCGCGGCGTGGCGTTTTTCCATTCACCGCAGGCGCCGTTCCCGACCTTCTGGACGCCTTTGCCGAAGCGCGCGCCTTTGCTCACCGCATGGGCGGGCGGACCCAAGGCCGCGCGGCTGACCGGATCCTCGACGCGCAAGCTGCTGGACGCCGCGCTCACGTCACTGGAATCGGTGTTCGGCAAAGGCGTGCGCGCCGAGCTGGCGGCCGCTTATGTGCAGGACTGGATGCAGGATCCGTACTCGCGCGGCGGCTACAGCTACCTGCTGGTCGGCGGCAAAGGCGCGCGCGAGGAGCTGGCGGCGCCGATCGATGAGACGATTTTCTTCGCTGGCGAGGCGACCGACAGCGAAGAATCGGGAACCGTCGCCGGGGCGCTGCGCAGCGGTCAGCGCGCTGCTCGGGAAATTCTCAACGAAAAAGGGGTCTGACCCCTTTTCCTAGAACTAGGCGGCCGCGCGTTCCTTGCGCTTGCGCTCATGCTCTTTCAGGAAGCGCTTGCGGAGGCGAATCGACTGCGGCGTGATCTCGGCGAGCTCGTCGTCGCCGATGAACTCGACCGCGTACTCGAGCGTCAGCGCGATCGGCGGGGTGAGGTCGATGGCCTCGTCCTTGCCCGAGGCGCGGATGTTCGTGAGCTGCTTGGTCTTGATCGGGTTCACCACCAGGTCGTTGTCGCGCGTGTGGATGCCGATGATCATGCCCTCGTACACCGGGTCGCCGGGGCTGACGAACATGCGGCCGCGCTCCTGCAGCTTCCAAAGCGCGTAGGCGACGGCGACGCCGTCGTCCTGCGATACCAGGACGCCGTTGCGGTGCTCTTCGAGCTCGCCCTTGGCCGGCGCGTAGTCGTCGAACACATGGCTCATGATCCCGGTGCCGCGCGTCATCGTCATGAACTGGCCCTGCAAGCCGATCAGGCCGCGTGCCGTGATGCGGTAGTCCAGGCGCACGCGTCCCTTGCCGTCGGGCATCATGTCGAGCAGCTCGCCGCGCCGGCGGCCGAGCTCTTCCATCACCGCGCCCTGGCTGGCTTCCTCGACATCGACGGTGAGCACCTCGTAGGGCTCGCAGCGCACGCCGTCGATCTCCCTGAACACCACGCGCGGCCGCGACACGGCGAGCTCGTAGCCCTCGCGGCGCATGTTCTCGAGCAGGATCGTCAGGTGCAGCTCGCCGCGGCCATGCACGATGAAGGTGTCGGTGTCCGCCGGATACTCGACGCGCATCGCGACGTTGCTCTTGGTCTCGCGCTCCAGGCGCTCGCGGATCTGGCGGCTGGTGACGTACTTGCCTTCCTTGCCGGCGAGCGGCGAGGCATTCACCAGGAAATTCATGGTGAGCGTGGGCTCGTCGACCTTGAGCAGCGGCAGCGCGTCGGGATGCTCGAGGTCGGAGAGCGTGGTGCCGATCCCGACCTCGTCGATGCCGTTGATCAGCACGATGTCGCCCGCTTCGGCTTCTTCCACCTGCACGCGCTCCAGGCCCTCGAACATCAGCACCTGGTTGACCTTGGCCTTGATGGGCGTCGAGCCCGGGCCGTTGAGGACCAGGACCTCCTGCGCGGCGCGCAGGCGCCCGCGGCGGATGCGGCCGATGCCGATCTTGCCGACATAGCTCGAGTAGTCGAGCGAGCAGATCTGCAGCTGCAGCGGCGCATCGGAATCTTCGTCGCGCATCGGCACGTGCTCGAGGATCGCCTCGAACAGCGGCGCGAGATCGGCTCCTCGTTCCTGCGTCTTGGACGCCCAGCCTTCGAGGGCCGAGGCGTAGATCACCGGGAAATCGAGCTGCGCTTCGGTCGCGCCGAGCTTGTCGAACAGATCGAAGGTCTGGTTCACCACCCAGTCGGGACGCGCGCCGGGCCGGTCGACCTTGTTGACCACCACGATCGGCTGCAGGCCGTGGCCGAGGGCTTTGCGCAGGACGAAGCGCGTCTGCGGCATCGGCCCGTCCACCGCGTCGATCAGCAGCAGCACGCCGTCGACCATCGACAGCACGCGCTCGACCTCGCCGCCGAAATCGGCATGGCCTGGGGTGTCGACGATGTTGATGTGCGTGCCCTTGTAGCGCACCGCGCAGTTCTTGGCGAGGATGGTGATGCCGCGCTCGCGCTCGAGGTCGTTCGAGTCCATGACCCGTTCCTCGATGTGCTGGTGGGCGGCAAAGGTCCCCGACTGCTGCAGCAGCTTGTCGACCAGCGTGGTTTTGCCGTGGTCGACGTGGGCGATGATGGCGACGTTGCGAAGATTACGCATTGATTTCCAAAATGAAGGGCGAGATTGTACGCTATGCAGAGGTTGCGTTTTGCAGCGCACAATCTTTAGACTTCGGCCCTCTCTCCTCCCCAGCAAGATCCCGACCCCATGGATACAGCACTGCTAGCAAAGACTGCGGCCGCTATGGTCGCCAAAGGCAAAGGCATCCTCGCCGCCGACGAGTCGAGCGGCACCTGCGAGAAGCGCTTCCAAACGGTGAAGGTGGAATGCACCGAGGAAAACCGCCGCGCCTATCGCCAGCTGCTGTTCGGCACGCCCGGCATCGAGCAGTACCTCTCCGGCGTGATCCTGTTCGACGAGACTGCGCGCCAAAAGGCGAGCGACGGCTCGCTGTTTCCGCAATACCTGGCGAAGAAAGGCATCATCCCCGGCATCAAGGTCGACAAAGGCACGGTCGACATTCCTTTCACGCGGGGCGAGAAGGTCACCGAGGGACTCGACGGCCTGTCGAAGCGGATGGAGGAGTACTTCAAGCTCGGCTGCCGCTTCGCCAAGTGGCGCGCCGTGATCACCATCGGCGAGGGCATCCCGACGCACACCTGCCTCTACGCCAACGCGCATGTGCTCGCGCGCTACGCCGCCGCGTGCCAGGCCGCCTCCATCGTGCCGATGATCGAACCCGAAGTATTGCTGGACGGCGACCACAGCATCGAGCGCTGCGAAGAAGTGACCGAGCAGACCCTGCGCGCGACCTACGCGGCGATCGCTGCCTACAACGTTGTCCCGGAATTTCTAATTTTGAAAACCAGCATGGTCGTCTCCGGCAAGAACAATCCGCGGCAGGCGGGCGTCGACGAAGTCGCCGAGCGCACGATCCGCGTGCTGAAGCGCACCGTGCCTGCGGCGCAGCCCGGCATCGTGTTCCTCTCGGGCGGGCAATCCGACGAAGCCGCCACTGCGCACCTCAGCGCCATGGCGGCAACGAAAAACCTGCCCTGGCCGCTCACCTTCTCGTACTCGCGCGCGCTGCAGAACCCGGCGCTCAACGCCTGGCGCGGCCAGGCGTCCAACGTGGCCGCGGCGCAGAAGGCGTTCTATCACCGCGCGCACATGAACAGCCTCGCCGCGCAGGGCAAGTGGCGCCCCGAGCTCGAGAAGCAGGCGGCTTAGTGGCGCTCTACGAGTCCAGCATCAAGAGCCTCCCCCGCCTGGGCAAGGGCAAGGTGCGAGATATCTACGCCGTCGGCGCGGACAAGATGCTCATTATTACGAGCGATCGCCTGTCCGCCTTCGACGTCGTGCTCTCCGATCCGATCCCCGACAAGGGGCGCGTGCTGAACGAGATGGCGAACTTCTGGTTCGGGCGCCTTGGACACATCGTGCCGAATCAGCTAACAGGGATAGACCCTGAATCCGTCGTCTCAGATTCCGAAAAACAGCAGGTGCGCGGTCGCGCCGTGGTGGTTAAGAAGCTGAAGCCACTGCCCATCGAAGCGGTCGTGCGCGGCTACATCATCGGCTCGGGCTGGAAGGACTACCAGAAGACCGGCAAGGTCTGCGGCATCGAGCTGCCGAAGGGACTGCAACAGGCGCAGAAGCTGCCGCAGCCGATCTTCACGCCGGCGACCAAAGCCGCGAGCGGGCATGACGAGAACATCTCCTTCGAGGAGGCAGTGAAGCTGATCGGCAAGCCCATGGCGGAGAAGGTGCGCGACGTCAGCATCCGGCTGTACAAGGAGGCCAGCGACTACGCCGCGCAAAAGGGCATCCTCATCGCCGACACGAAGTTCGAATTTGGTTTAAATGAGAAAAATGAAATCGTGCTGATCGACGAAGTGCTGACCGCCGATTCGTCGCGCTTCTGGCCGGCCGATTCGTACAAGGTGGGCATGAGCCCGCCGTCGTTCGACAAGCAGTACGTGCGCGATTATCTCGAGACGCTCGACTGGAACAAGGCGCCGCCGGCGCCCAAGCTGCCGGCCGAGGTGATCGCCAAAACGTCGCAGAAATATCGCGAGGCGCTCGAGCGCCTCACTGGGAGGAAGTTGGCGTGATCGGCATCGTGATGGGGTCGACGTCGGACTGGGAGACGATGAAGGCCGCGGCGAAGATGCTGGAGGAATTCGGCGTGC
>DASWER010000444.1:0-1693 GCA_036394655.1 Burkholderiales bacterium | reverse complement strand
GCAGCCGATCGGCTGCTGCATGTCGATGGCATGATGGCGCACGAGGTTGAGCGGCGCGGAGCGCGCGCCGCAGTACACCGGGAAGTCGAGCTTCTCGATGGTGGGCGAATCGCGCAGCCCGCCGTCGGTGACGATGCCGGCAGCGCCGCGCACCATCAGCCGCGTCATCAGGATGTCGCCGCCGGTCGCGGCACTGGCGTCGCGCCGCGCGTCCATCACCAGCACCTGGCCCGGCGGACAGGCCTCGATCGCCTCGCGCTGCGGATGGCCGCGGCCTTCGAACGCGCCGAGCTGGTCGATGTCTTCGCGCGCCGGGATGTAACGCAGGGTAAAAGCTTCGCCGACCATGCGCACGCCTCTATTCGCTGTCAGCAGGAACACGCCCTGGATGAACACATTGCGCAAGCCACGTTTGAACAGCACCGTCGTCAGCGTGGCGGTCGACACCTTTTTCAGCGCTTCGCGGCTATAAGATGAAAGCATGGTTGAGCTCGAACGTGAGGGTGGGGTGGCGCGCATCTTCCTCAACCGCCCGCGGAAGGTCAATGCTCTCGATTCGCCTCTGCTCGACGCTTTGGCCAGCACCGTGGGCGCGCTCTCGGCCGATCCCGCGTTGCGCGTGGTGGTTCTCGCCGGCCGCGGCAAGGCGTTCTGCGCCGGCGCCGACGTCAACGAGCTCGCCGCGCTCGATGCGCACAGCGCGCGCGAGTTCATCACGCGCATCCACCGTGCCTGCGACGCGGTGCGCCGGCTGCCGGTCCCGGTAGTCGCGCAGTTGCACGGCGCGGTGATCGGCGGCGGGCTCGAGCTGGCCGCGTCCTGCGACCTGCGGATCGCCGCCGATGGCACGCGCTTTGCGATGCCGGAAGTGCGCCTGGGCATCCCTTCGGTGGTCGAGGCCGCGTTGCTGCCGCGCCTGGTCGGCTCGGGCCGCGCGGCATGGCTCGTGCTCACGGGTGAGGCGATCGACGCGCAGCGCGCGTACGAGTGGGGCCTGATCGAAACGCTCTGTCCGGCTGCGGTGCTGGATCAAACCGTGGCGGCGACGGTCCAACTGCTGCTGGCGGGAGAGCGCGACGCGCTGCGGATGCAGAAGGAGCTGCTGCAGATGTGGGAAGAGCAGCCGCTTTCGCAATCGATCGCCGTGAGCGTCGAGCGCTTTTCGCAGGCCTACGCCGCCAGGAATACAATATCTAGGGTGAAAACGCCCGGGAAACACTAAATACATGGCAAAACCGGCGGTCTACGACGCATCGGCCATCCAGGCGCTGAAGGGCCTCGAGCCCGTGCGCCGGATGCCGGGCATGTACACCCACACGGTCCACCCGCTGCACATCGTGCAGGAGGCGATCGACAACGCCGTCGACGAGGCGTTGGGGGGATTCGGCAAACGGATCACAGTCACCGTCCATAAGGACGGCTCGGTCGAGGTCGAGGACGAGGCCCGCGGCATCCCGGTCGACATGCACAAGGAAGAGAAGAAGCCCGCCGTGGAGGTGGCCTTCACCATGCTCCACGCCGGCGGCAAATTCTCGCGCTCGGGCGACGGCGTGTACCACATCTCCGGTGGCCTGCATGGCGTCGGCGTCGCGGTGTCGAACGCGCTCTCAAAGCGCTGCGAAGTCACCGTGTTCCGCGATGGCTACAAGTACAGCATTGCGTTCGAGGGCGGCGAGCTCAAGCAGAAGCTGCG
>DASWER010000443.1:0-3846 GCA_036394655.1 Burkholderiales bacterium | reverse complement strand
CGACGCGCAGCATGGTGTGCAGGAGTCTCATCGTTTGCCTTTCAGGAGGGGCAGCGTAGCGTTGGCCAGCTCGAGGCGCTCGCGCGCCTCGCGCCAGCCGGGATAAAGCTGCTCGAGCAGCGCCCAGAAGCGCCGCGAGTGGTTCATCTCGACCAGGTGCGCGACCTCGTGCGCGACGACGTAGTCGGCGAGCGCCGGATCGAGGTGCACCAGGCGCCAGGAGAGGCGGATCGCGCCGTCGGCCGAGCATACGCCCCACTGCGTGCGCGCGTTGGACAGCGTGACGCGCGGCGCCCGGACGTTCAGCACCGCGGCATAGTGGCCTACCCTGGGCCTGAGCGCCTGCAAGGCTTCATGCTTGAGCCACGCGATGAGCACCTCGAGGGGCCGCGAACGCTGCGGCACGGTGACGAGGAGGCGCCCATCGCGCGCTTCCACGCTGCGGCGCCCTTTGCCGACTTCCAGCACATAGGGCGTGCCGAAAAGCGGCAGCGCCTCGCCGCTCACGCCCTCGAGCGCCGCGCCGCGCGGCGTGGCGGCCCACTCGTCGAGCTTGCGCAGGATCCAGCGCTCCTTGTCGCGCAGGAAGGCTTCGATCTCGCGCCACGGCGCGCGCAGCGGCGCGGCGACGCGCAAGCCCGCCGCGTCGACCGTGATGCCGAGGGTGCGCCGGCGGCGGCGCGCGAAGCGGTACTCGACGCTGCGCCCGCCGAGCTCGATCAGCAAAGCGCCTTCTGTTGTTCCTCTATCCATGCCTCTGCCAGTTGGTTAAGCGTTTTCGGATCGCGGTTGGCGGGATCGATGCTCGGCCCGATGCGCACCGTGACCGTGCCGGGGCGCTTGAGAAACGCGTTGCGCGGCCAGAACAGGCCCGCGTTGTGCGCCACCGGCACGATCGGCGCGCCGCTCGCCGCGGCGAGCCACGCGCCGCCGAGCTGATAGGGACGGCGCTCGCCCGGACGCATGCGGGTGCCCTCCGGAAATACCACGATCCAGAAGCCCTGCTCGAGCCGTTCACGGCCGCGCCGCGCGATGGCCCGCAAAGCCGCGACGCCGCGCGAGCGGTCGATGGCGATCGGGCTCATCAGCGCGAGGCCCCAGCCGAAGAACGGGATCCACAGGAGCTCGCGCTTGAGCACATGCACCTGCGGCGGAAAGATCAGCTGGAACGCCAGCGTCTCCCACGCCGACTGGTGCTTGGAGAGAATCACCGCCGGGCGCGCCGGCAGGTGCTCGCGCCCTTCGACGCGCCAGCGGATGCCGAGCAGCGCGGCGGCGAGCCAGACGACCAGGCGCGACCAGCCGGAAATGATCTTGTAGCGCAGCATGCGCGGCAGCGGAAACGTCGCCAGGGCGAGCAGCGCGTACGGTGGCGTGATCAAGACGAGCGCAGCCGCGAACAGCGCCGAGCGCAGCCACGTCATGGAGCCAGCTGTTCGGCGAACGCCGCCAGGTCCGCGAACACCTGCGTGCCGGGCGGCAGATTGCCCTCCGCGTTGGTCTTCTTGCCTTTGCCGGTGAGCACCAGCACCGGCCGCGCGCCTGCCGCGGCGGCCGCCTGCACGTCGCGCAGCGCATCGCCCACCATGTAGGTGTCCTTGAGCGAGACGTTGAAGCGCCGCGCCACCTCGAGCAGCATTCCCGGCTCGGGCTTGCGGCACTGGCACGCGGCCTCGGCGGCATGCGGGCAGAAGAAAAAGGCATCGATGCGGCCGCCCACCTGCGCTGCGGAGCGCTGCAGGCTGTCGTGGATCTCGAACAGCGTGCGGGTGGTGAAGAGCCCGCGCGCGATGCCCGACTGGTTGGTCGCCACCACCACGCGGTAGCCGGCTTGCGTCAGGCGCGCGATCGCCTCGAGGCTGCCCTTGATCGGGCGCAGCTCGTCGAGCGACTTGATGTAATGGTCGCTGTCGTGGTTGATCGTGCCGTCGCGATCGAGGATCACGAGCTTCATGCCGCGAGCTTCGAGAGATCGGCGATGCGATTCATGGTGCCGTGCAGCTTGCCGAGAAAGCCGATGCGGTTGGCGCGCACCCGCGGATCCTTGTCCATCACCATGACCTTGTCGAAGAACGCATCCACGGGTGCTTTCAGGCTCGCCAGCGCTTTCAGCGCGCCGGTGTAGTCGAGCGCACGGAAGGCGCGCTCGACATCGGGCTGCAGGCGCCCGAAAGTGCTCGCCAGACTTTTCTCCTCGGGCAACAGCATCAGGCTTGGATCGAATTCCGCCGGCACGGTGCCCGCCTGCTTCAATATGTTGGCGATGCGCTTGTTCGCCGCGGCCAGGCTCTCGGCTTCAGGCAGCGCC
Source organism: Burkholderiales bacterium (assembly GCA_036394655.1). GTDB lineage: Bacteria > Pseudomonadota > Gammaproteobacteria > Burkholderiales > SG8-39 > SCGC-AG-212-J23. The sequence goes on along the minus strand of DASWER010000443.1, from coordinate 1,538 downwards.
GAGAAGGCGCGCACCGCCTCCAGCTGCTTCGGGATCAGGTCGAGGCGCGTCGGCGCAAGGCACAGCACCGCCTCGACCTCGTTCGCCGTGTAGCCGTGCTCGCGGAAGTAGCCGCGCGCCCGCTCGTGGATGAACGTCTGCAGCTCTGCCGTCGCCTTCCCACCGAATGGCGCGGACGCTGCTTCCAGCAGCGCATCGAGCGCGAGCGGCAACTGGCGCTCGACGAGGATCCGGATCACGCCGAGCGCTGCGCGCCGCAGGCCATAGGGATCGCGCTCGCCGGTGGGCGCCTGCCCGATGCTGAAAAGTCCGGCCAGCGCCTCGAGCTTGTCGGCGAGCGCGAGTGCAGCGCCCGCGGCGCTCGCCGGAAGCATGTCGCCGGCGAAGCGCGGCAGGTAGTGCTCGGCGATGGCGTCGGCCACCTCGCGCGGCTCGCCGTCGCGCAGCGCGTAATAGCGGCCCATCACGCCCTGCAGCTCCGGAAACTCGCCGACCATGCCCGTCAGGAGGTCTGCCTTTGCAAGCCATGCCGCCCGGCCGGTGAGCGCGACATCGGTCTTGAGATCTCGCGCGATGCGCTCGGCTAAGGCGCGCACGCGTTCGACGCGCTCGAGCTGGCTGCCGAGCTTGCCGTGGTACACGACCTTCGCCAGCGCCGGCACGCGCGCCTCCAGGCGGGTTTTGCGGTCCTGGTTGTAGAAGAAGCGCGCGTCCTCCAGGCGCGGCCGCACGACGCGCTCGTTGCCCGTGACGATAGGGCGCGGATCGTCCACGCGCATATTGGAGACGATGAGAAAGCGCGCGAGCAGGTGGCCCTTGCCGTCGAACAGCGGGAAGTACTTCTGGTTCTGCCGCATCGTAAGGATCAGGCATTCGGCCGGCACCTCGAGGAAGGCGCGGTCGAAGCCGCCGGCATACACCCGTGGGAACTCCACCAGGGCAGTGACCTCATCGAGCAGGTCGGCGTAACCGCCGAGGTCGGCCGATTCCTTCAGCGCCGCGGCCTTGAGCTGCCGGTCGATCTCGGCGCGCCGCGCGGCAAAGCTGGCGATCACCTTGCCGTCGCCTTCGAGGCGCGTCTCGTACTCATCGGCGCTGCGCAGCCCGATGTCGTCACTGCCCATGAAGCGATGGCCCGCCGTGCTGCGCCCGGAGGCAATGCCCAGCACGCTTCCGGGAACGACGCGTTCGCCGTGCAGCAGGATCAGCCCATGCACCGGCCGCACGAACTGCGCATCGCCGCTGCCCCAGCGCATCAGCTTCGGAATCGGCAGCGCCTTCAGGGCGTCCTCGAGCGCGCCGGCCAGCATCTCGTCCAGCACCGCGCCTTTGAGCTTGACCCGAGCAAGCATCACCGGACCCTTCGGTGTATCGCGCCGCTCGAGCTGCTCGGGAGAGAGGCCGTGCTTGCGCGCGAAGCCGGCGATCGCTTGTGCCGGTGCGGCTGCCGAGGGGCCGGTCACCTCGCTTTCTCGCCCGGGAGCGCTTGGCGCGACGTCGGCGATCGAGAATGCGAGCCGCCGCGGCGTGGCGTAGAC
>DASWER010000442.1:0-3965 GCA_036394655.1 Burkholderiales bacterium | reverse complement strand
TCGAAATCCAGCGCATCGGCGCAGTGCACCGTGAGCTTGAAAGGCGGGAAGCGCGCCGCCAGCGCGGAGGCCAGGTCGCGGTCGAGCTCGATCGCCTCGAGCTTGCCGGCGCGCTCGAGGAGCGGCGCAGTCAGCGCGCCTTCGCCGGGACCGATCTCGACCAGCACGTCGCCGGCGACGGGAGAAACGGCGTCGACGATGCGCGCGAGCACGCGCGGGTCGTGCAGGAAGTGCTGGCCGAACCTCTTCCGAGGACGATGCGGCGGCCTAGAGGAGCTCGATGGCAAGCTTGAGCGCTTCGGCGAGGCTGCCGGCATCGGCGCGCCCGGTGCCGGCAAGGTCGAGCGCCGTGCCGTGATCGACCGAGGTGCGGATGAAGGGCAGGCCGAGCGTGACGTTGACGCCGCGGCCGAAGCTCGCGTACTTCAGCACCGGCAGCCCCTGGTCGTGATACATCGCCAGCACGCAGTCGACCTCGCGCAAGCGCTCGGGCACGAACAGCGTATCCGCGGGGATCGGCCCCTTGGCGTCGATGCCCGACCGGGCGGCGCTCGCGATGGCCGGCGCGATCACCTCGATGTCCTCGCGCCCGAGGTGGCCCGACTCGCCGCTATGCGGGTTCAACCCGGCGACGAGGATGCGCGGCCGCGCGATGCGGAAGCGGCGCTTGAGATCGGCATCAATGATCCTGAGGCAGCCAAGAACTCCAGGCGTGGTAATGCTGCGCGGCACATCGGCGAGCGGCAAATGCGTCGTGGCGAGCGCGACCCGCAGTCCGCCGCCGACCAGCATCATCACCACCTGGGACGCGCCCGCGCGCTCGGCGAGATATTCGGTGTGACCGGTAAAGGCGATGCCAGCGTCGTTGATCACGCTTTTTTGCACCGGCGCTGTGACGACCGCCGCGTATTCGCCCTCGAGGCAGCCGCGGATGGCGCGATCCAGGATCGCCAGCACGTAGCGCGCATTTGTCGGGTCGAGCCTGCCCGGCAGCCGCGCTCGCGCGAGCGGCACGTGCTCGATGCGCGGACAGCCTTCGAGGATCGTCCGGTCGCCGATCACGACCAGATCGGCTGAGAGCGGCTGCTGCGCGAGGCGCACGCACAGCTCGGGACCGATGCCGGCGGGCTCGCCGGAGGTGAGCGCGATGAGCCGCCTAGCGTTCCTCAAGCCGCAGCTCGACGTAGGTCGAATCGCGCAGCTGGCGCAGCCATTCCTGGTAAGCCTCGTCCGCCTTGCGCTCGCGCAGCGCCTGGCGCGCCTGCAGGCGCCGGCGCTCCGGGCTGACATCGCTCGAGCGGCGCTCGAGCACCTGGATCAGGTGATAGCCGAAGGGCGTGCGCACCGGCTGGCTGACCTCGCCGACCTTGAGCTCTTCGAACGCCTGCTCGAATTCCGGCACCGTGTCGCCGGCGTAGATCCAGTCGAGCTCGCCGCCGCGCGCCGCGGTGCCATCGTCGGAATGCACGCGCGCCAGCTCGCCGAAGTCGGCGCCGCCGGTAACCACGCGCTCGCGCAGATCGAGCAGCTTCCTGCGCGCCTCGGACTCGGACACGGTTTCGCTGGTGCGGATCAGGATGTGGCGGATGCGCGTCTGGCGCACCGGCGCCTGCGTGCCGGCGCCGCGCAGGTCGACGAGCTGCACGATATGGAAGCCGGCCGGGCTGCGCAGCGGCCCGTTGACGTCGCCCGGCTTCATCTGCGACAGCACCTCGGCGAACAGCTCGGGCACCCGGTCGTGGCTGCGCCAGCCGAGCGCGCCGCCCTGCAGCGCATCGGGCGCATCGGAAAAACTGGCCGCGACGCGCGCGAAAGGCGCGCCGCCTTTCGCTTCGGCGAGCGCCTGTTCGGCGCGCTCACGCGCCTGGCGGATGCGCTCGGGGCTCGCCTGCTCGGGAATGCGCACCAGGATGTGGGCCAGGTTGTACTCGGCGCCGTCGGGATGGGCCTTCTGCTGGTCGAGGAACAGATCGACCTCGGAGTCGCTCACCTGCACGCGGTTTTCCACCTCGCGCTCGCGCAGCCGCGCCATCATCATCTGCGTGCGCACGTCGTTGCGCCAGGAGTCGAAGACAATGCCGTCGGCTTCGAGCGCGCGGCGAAAATCGGCGAGCGTCATGTTGTTGGTCTGCGCGACGCGCTCGACCGCGCGGTCGAGCTGCAGCTCGTCGATGCGGATGCCGGTCTCGCGCGCGAGCTGCAGCTGCGCCTTGTCGAGGATCAGGCGCTCGAGCATCTGGCGCTCGAGCACCGCGCGCTCGGGCGAGGGCGTGCCCTGGCGGCGCATCTGCCGCTCGGCCATGCCGACCGCTTCGTTCAGCTCCGAATAGGTGATCACCTCCTTGTTCACCACGGCGACGATGCGGTCGACGAGCGTGACGGCTTGCGCGGCGGGCGCAAGGCACGCGGCAAGGAGGGCGAGGATGACAATCCAGTTTCGCATCTAGAACACCTGTTCGAACGGCAACTTCGGTCTCGCGCTCGGCGGCGTGAGCGACGAATCGGCGCGGTTCAGTACCGAATAACCCGGCACGTCTCTTCTCAATAGCTGCACCGCCTCGGCGGTGCCGATCTGCCCGACGCCCGTGAATTCCAGCTGGAAGACGATCGCCGTCGAGCTCACCTGCGCCGCCGCCTGGATGCGCTGGACCACGAAGCGGAACACCCAGCAGCCCGCGTTGTACTCGGCGCCGGCCAGTCCTTCGAGCAACCGGTGGTCGAGCAGGGAGTAATTGTAGCGTCCGACGCCGTACCACCCGGCAGCCACCGGCCACTGCCCGGAGATGTCGACCTGCCGCAGGATATCGCGCTGGAAGCGATAGCTCGCGTTCACCACCTTGGCGATCTCGGGCGCGTAGCGCATCGATACGCCATAGCGCTCGGCGCGGCCTTCATAAGGGTTGTACTGCGTAGTGGCATCGAAGTTGAGGGCCTGGCTCACCCGGCCGCCGATCGAGGCGAGCACGTCCGATTTGCTGGCAAGGCGCAAGGTCGAGCCGGGCGCCAATGCTACGCGCTCCTCTTGGAAGTAGAACCGCTGCCCGAGCGTGGCGCGAAACGCCTCGACCCCGTCGCCCTGCAGAAACCGCGTGGTGACCGCGAGCGTTGCCTGATTGGCGTCGCCGAAGCGATCGCCGCCGATGAAGCGATTCTCGGTAAAGAGCTGCGGGTAGTTGAAATCGGCGAGCGTGGTGTCGAACAGCGGGATGTGGTCCTGGTTGCGATAGGGGACGTAGACATAAAAGAGGCGCGGCTCGAGCGTCTGCGTCAGCGACTTGCCGAACCAGTTCGCCGCGCGCTCGAAGACCAGGCCGCTGTCGAGGCTCAGCCAGGGCACCGCGACCGACGGATTCGCGGGCTCGCCCTCGGCCGGGCGATCGAGCTGATAGGTGCTATAGCGCAGCCCGGCCTTCGGCGTCACGTACCAGCCCGGGGCGAGGCGCGGCGCGGCGATCGTCGGTCCGAGGCTGGCGCGCGTGCCTTCCACCAGGGTGGGATGCACGAAGCGCACGAATTCGCCCGGCAGCGCCGTATCGAAGCGGCGCAGAACGTCGTTGTAGGTGGCGCTACCGTTGATCTGCGGCAGCCGATGGTAGGGCGGCACGATCGGCGCGAGCGGATCCTGCAGTGTCTGGAAGCGCTGCATGCGGAACTGGCTGCTGTATTGACCCGCGCCCGGCAGCGCGCCGCTGCGCGTGACGTACGCATCCTGCGGCAGGTTGCCGACCGAGACCTGCTTGACCTGGCTTGCGAGATCGACGAAGTAGCGCTCGTCGGACACCTTGTTGTAGTCGACCACGCCGACGGTTCCGGGCGCAAAGGTTTGGTTGTGCTGCCAGGACAGTCCGGTGCGCGGGCGCCCGAACACCGGATCGTCGGGCAGGTATTCGTAGCGCAGCTCGCCGGCGAACGGCCGCTCGAGATAGCGAAAATGGTTCTTCAGCTGGAAGCCGCGGCGTGCCATG
>DASWER010000441.1:0-4885 GCA_036394655.1 Burkholderiales bacterium | reverse complement strand
CGCCGTATTGCCCCATGTGCGCAGCGGGAAGCTGCGCGCGCTGGCGGTGGCGGCGCCGCAGCGCTCGGCGCAATTGCCCGACGTGCCGACGCTCGCCGAGGCGGGCTACCCGGAGCTCGAGTTCAGGATCTGGATGGGACTCATGGCGCCGGCGGGGACGCCGGAGCCGGTGCTGAAAACGATCGAGGCGGCAATCGCCGAGGCGATGCGCGACCCGGCGCTGCGTGCGGCCATTACCGCGCAGGGCTGGGAGATCGTCGGCAGCGGCGCGCGCGAGTTCGCGGCGTTCCTCGATACCGAGCTACCGAAGCTCACCGCCGCGGCGAAGGCGGCGGGAGTGAAGGCCGACTGAACGTTCCCAATAGGGCTCTTCCCCGATCGATTCCAGCAAATAGTCGATGAAGACGCGCACCTTCGTCGCGAGCTGCCGCTGGCTCAGATATACGGCATACAGGCTGTAATCCAAAAGTTTCCATTCCGGCAGAAGCGCAATCAGGCTGCCGCGCATCAAGTCGCGGCCGACGATGAAGGTCGGCTGCAGAATGATTCCACCCCCGGTCAACGCCAGTTCCCGCAGCAGCTCGCCGTTTGTGGCATGGACCGAGGGCCGAACGCGCACCGTGGCGGACGCGCCACCTTTCCGGAAAAATCGCCAGGAATCTCCGGCCGAAAGGTACGTGTAGCTGAACGTCTCATGATCCGCGAGCTCGGCGGGATGCTTCGGCGTGCCGCGCTTCTTGAGATAAATCGGCGATGCGCAAAGCACCATCCTGATCGGAGCAATCCTCCTCGCCACCAGATTGGGGCTCGGCTCGCGCGCTATGCGCAAAGCGACATCGATCCCTTCGCCAGCGAGATCGACCAGACGATCGGACAGGTCTATGTCGAGCCGCAATTTCGGATAGCGCGCCCGAAATCCCGGCATCAGGCGGGACAGATGCGCGATGCCGAAAGAAAGCGGCGCGCTCAATCGCAGCACGCCGCCCGGTTCGCCGCCTCGCTCAGCGGCAATGCTTTCGGCGTCCGCGACCTCGTCGAGTATCTGGCGGGCCTTCTGCATGAACGCCTCACCGGATGAAGTGAGAGATAGCTTTCGTGTAGTCCGGTTCAGGAGCCGCGCGCCAAGGTGCTTTTCCAGCGCTGCCACCTGTCTGGTCACCGCGGCGTTCGACGTGTCGAGCTGGTCCGCGGCGCGTATGAAGCTGCCTGCGTCCACCACTCTCACTAACACTTGCAGCGCGCGAACGAAGTCCATGGAGGCCCGGCGATTGTTACGCCCATCGTAACAATGATTTCCGGCGGAAGCGCTGTTTCCCCCGCGTGCCGGCCTCTACAGTGGGTTGGTCACTCAATGAAAGGAGCATCGCCATGAAAGCACGCTATCGCCATGTCCTTACTGCCGTCGCCGTGTCGGCCCTTTCGGCCCCGGCGTTCGCGCAAACGCCGGCAGAGAATCCGGCGACCCCGCCGCCGCCGCACGAAAAGCAGGCGCCGAAAGTGGAGCGCAACCTCAAGCTGTTCGACACGCTCGACTTCGACGTCTTCAGCAACCAGAAATGGGACCGGCTCCACGAGACCCACGCCAAAGACATCGTCGTAACCTGGCCCGACGGCCACGAGACGAAGGGCATCGACCAGCACATCGAGGACCTCAAGGCCCTCTTCGTCTTCGCTCCCGACATCGCGATCAAGGTCCACCCCATACGCTTCGGATCCGGCACCTGGACCGCCGTCACGGGCGTAATGACCGGCACGTTCACCCGTCCGATGCCCATCGGCGACGGCAAGACTATCGCCCCGAGCGGGAAACGCTTCGCCATCGGCATGGCCACCATCGGCCACTGGAAAGGCGACACCATGGACCACGAGTGGCTGTTCTGGGACAACCAGGACTTCATGAAACAGATCGGTGTGGCTCAGTAGCGCTCAAGCAACCGCGGCGGCAAAGGCGGCCGGCGTCAAAGCCGACTAGCGCGGCTCGGCGAGCAGCCGGCCGAAACCCGCGATCGGCGCCGCTACGCCAGCGAAACGCAGCGCGTTCCACATCATCGCGGCGGCAGCCGAGACGACCGGCTTGCCGAGGTCGCGCTCCATTCGTTCAAGCGTTGCGATGGTCGGCATGCCGACGCCGCTCAGGAACACCGCCTGCGCCCCGGGCACGTCGATGCGCCGCGCGAGGCCGTGCGCCCGCTCGGCGGTTTCCTCGTAGATGTTCTTCACGTTCTCCAGACGCCCGACGCTGACGACCTCGATGCCGTGCGCTTCGAGGGCGTTCTTCCCCTTCGCCGTGGACTCGGCGTCATAAGGCGTGCCGAGCGCGATTCTTTTTGCATCGAGGTGCGCGAGCGCGGCGAGCACGCTGCCGAACGCGGTGATGAAGGTAATCCCGCTCTGCGCCTGCATGCGCGCGACGAGCTCGGCCTCGCCCTCCCTGCCGAGCGTGTAGCTCGTCGCGGTGTGCGCGAGGACGATGACCTTCGGCGCAACCATCGCGAGCAGCCGCACGTTCTCGTCGAGGTGCGCGATCTGGCTGCGGTTGCGCTCCTCCTGGCCCTGGTGCGATCCCGGTACGGAACCCGAGGCGCCTTGCACCACCATCCGCGTGAAGTGCACCGACACCTGCGGCGGTCTCATGGCCTCCGCCAGCGCGAACATCTCCAGCTCGACCGTCGGATTGCCGGGCGACACGAGAAAGCCGATGCGCACCGGGCGCGAGCGGGGTTCCAGGCTAGGCTTTCGCCAGCAGAGGCGTGATTTCCTCGCGCGGCCGCGGCGGGCTGACGAAGTAGCCCTGCATCTGGTCGCAGCGCAGCGTCGCCAGGACGTCGGCCTGCATCTCCGATTCGACGCCCTCGGCGATCACGGTGAGCCTGAGCGAGCGCCCGAGCGCGATGATCATGTGCACCAGGGCCATGGCTTCCTCGTCCTCGAGCATCCGGCTGATGAAGGCGCGGTCGATCTTCAGGGTCTGCACCGGCAGCTTCGCGAGATAAGCGAGCGAAGAGTAGCCGGTGCCGAAGTCGTCGATGCCGATGCCGACGCCGAGCTCGGCCAGGCGCCTGAGCTTGTCGATGTTGGCCTCGATGTCCTCCATGATGTGGCTCTCGGTGATCTCCAGGTCGATCGCCCCCGGGCTCTCGCTGCTGGCGGCCTGCACCAGCTCGACGAAATTGCGCTGGCGCAGCTGGATCGAGGAGACGTTGACGGCGATGCGCGGCACGCGCACGCCCTCGGCGCGCCACAGCTCCCGGTCGAGCAGCGCGCGGCGCAGCACCCAGCCGCCGACCTCGACGATCAGCCCGGTCTCCTCGAGCAGCGGAATGAAGTGCATCGGCGGCACCAGGGTGCCTTCCGGGCCGCGCCAGCGGATCAGCGCTTCGACGCCGACGACCTCGCGGCTGTCGAGGTCGACCATCGGCTGATAATGCAGCACGAACTCCTCGCGCTCGAGCGCGCGGCGCAGCCGGTTCTCGAGCGCGAGGCGCTCGGCGACGCGCTCAGACATCTCGGGCCGGTAGAGGAGATGGCGCTCGCCGGTCGCCTTCGCCTTCTTCAGCGCGGATTCCGCCCGGGCGAAAAGGGTATCGGCTTCGCGACCGTGCTCTGGAAAGAGCGCCAGTCCCATCCGCGCGGACAGCCGCAGGTCTTCGTCGCCGACGCGGAACGGCGCGCGAAACCAGCGCTCGAGGTGGTCCTCCGCCATGCTCGCCGCGGCGCCGTCGCCCTTGAGCGCCGGGAGCGCGAAGGCGAACAGCACGCCGTCCAGGCGCGCCGCGATGCCGCCGCCCGCGTCGGCGGAAAGGCGCTCGGCGATCTGCCGCAGGAGCTCGTCGCCCGCCTGGCGGCCGAGCGCGTCGTTGATGATCTTGAAGCGGTCGATGTCGATCAGCGCCACGGCCGCGCTGCCGCCGCCCTCGCCCGCGGCGGCGAGGAACTGCGCGAGGCGCTCGCGGAACAGCGCGCCGTTCGGCAGCCCGGTGAGCGGATCGTAGTGGGTGTGCCGCTCGAGCCGCTGGCGCAGCGCCGTCGCGAGCACCAAGCCGGTGGTCACCACCATGCTGATGAACGTCAGCAGCATCAGCAGCAGCTCGTTCAGTTGTACCGTCGCGAACAGCTCGGGCCGCTCGAGCACGTACCAGACCGCGACCGCGCACACCGCGGCGATCGCGCTGGTCACCTCGCGCTGGCCGAAGCGGAACGCGGCCCAGATGATGAACGGCAGCGCGACGAAGCTGAGCGAGAAAGGCGCGAAGCCCGAGGCGTCGTCGGCGGAGATCGCGAGCACCGTCGCCGCGAGGAGCGCGGCAAAGGCCGCGGCCTCCAGCTTCTTCTGCGGCGGCCACGGTTGCTCGCTGCGCGCGCACCACGAAAGCACGAGCGGCGCGACCAGGATCATCCCGGTGGTGTCGCCCTCCCACCAGGTCCACCAGCCGCGCAGGGCCTCCGGCCATGACAGCGAATGCGCGGTGGCGAGTGCGAGCGCGGCGAGCGTGGCGGCGATCAGCGCGCTGAGGCCGCACACCAGGACGAACCTGACCACGTCCTCGCCGCGCCGGAAGCTGCCGGGGTCCCCGACGCCGCGCAGGATCAGCGCGCGCGCGGCCAGCGCTTCCAGCGTGTTGCCGCTCGCGATGAGCAGCGCCGATGCGAAGGACGACTCGATCATCACGTTCGCCAGGGCGGCGCCGAGCCAGATCCCGGGCCAGATGCGCCAGCCGAGCAGCAGCGCCGCGGCGAGCGCGATCCCCGAGGGCGGCCACACGGCCGTGGCATAGCCGGGCGGAATCGCGAGCGCGAGGGAGAGGCGCGCGGCGATGAAATACGCGGCGGCGATCAGGGCGACCCGCGCCGCGTACGGAACCCGCTGGACTAAGGAGTCGGTCGC
>DASWER010000440.1:0-4796 GCA_036394655.1 Burkholderiales bacterium | reverse complement strand
CATCGACTTCCCGGTGGTGTTCTTCGCGCTGGAGCTGATCGGCGCCGTGGCGAACAAGGTGAATCCGGATTTCCGGGTGCGCGAGCTCGAGTACATCCTCAATTTCTCGGGCAGCCGCGCCTACGTGTACCCGAGGGAATTTCGCGGCTTCGACTATGCGGAGATGGCGCGCACTTTGAAAGGGAAGTGCCAGGGCGTCACGCATCTTTTCTCCGACCAGGAGCTGCAAGCCGAGTCACCGCCGATCGCGGCGCGGGATCGCGTGCAGATGGATCCCGACGAAATCTTCCGCATGGCATTCACCTCCGGCACGACCGGGGATCCGAAGTGCGTGCTGCACAGCTTCAATACGACGCTGTATGCCGCGCGCCTGCTCAACGCCGACATGCGCGTGACCGAGAACGACGTGCTGCTCATCTACCTGCCGATGGGCCTCAACTGGGGCTATCTCACGCTGCTGCAGACGCTGCTAGCCGGCGCGCGCGCGGTGCTGCTCGAGCGCTTCTCGGCGCCCGCCGCGCTCGAGCTGGTCGAGAAGGAAAAGGTGAGCTACATCGCGACCGCGCCGGCTTCCATCGTGGCGATCCTCAATGATTCTTCCGTCAAGAAAAGAAATCTGTCTTCGCTGCGCGTCGTGATCACCGGCGGCGCGTCGGCCGCGGTCGAGACCATCCGCAGCTACCAGGCGAGCGTGCACGGGCACCTGATCGAGCTCTACGGCATGCTCGAGACCGGCTTCCACACCTATACGCGCTTCGAGGATGATCCCGAGGCGGTCAACGGCACGATCGGCCGCGTGGTGGGCGAGATGGAGCTGCGCCTGATCGACGAGCGCGGCGCAGACGTGCCCCATGGCGAGATCGGCGAGATCGCCGCGCGCGGACCGACGGTGCATCTGGGCTACCACAACAACCCGGAGGCGAACGCACAGGCGTTCACCGCGGAGGGCTGGTTTCGCACCGGCGACCTCGGGCGCACCGTCGACGCCAAGGGCAACGTGCAGCTCACCGGGCGGCGCAAGGAGATCATCAACCGCGGCGGCAAGAAGTTCTTTCCGCGCGAGGTGGAGGAGATCCTCTACACGCATCCGAAGATCCTGCACGTGGCGATGGTCGGCCTGCCCGATGCGCGCCTGGGCGAGCGCAACTGTCTATGCGTGGTGCCCAAAGAGGGCGCCGAGCTCGAGCTGGCAGAGCTGGTCGAATTCCTGCGAGGCGAGGTGGCCGACTACAAGTTGCCCGAGAGCCTCGAGAAGTTCAGCGAGCTGCCGATGACCGGCACCGGAAAGCTGCGGCGCCACGTCCTGAGGGACTGGGTGCTGGAGCGCCATCGCAAGGCTGTATAGTCCGGCACGGAGGAGTGCATGGCTGCGGCGTTGTCCGGCAAGCAGGTGCTGGTCACGGGCGCGAGCGCCGGTATCGGCCGGGCTTGCGCGGTGGCGCTCGCCAGGGCGGGCGCCAAGGTCATCGCCACCGGCCGCCGCACCGCCGAACTGGAATCGCTCGGCAAGGAAATTCCCGTCCAGACGCTCGCCGGGGACCTGAACGACGCCGGCTTCGCCGAAGACCTTGCTGCGGCGGCGCGCGAGGCCGATCTCTTCGTCAACAACGCCGGCATCCTGAAGTACGCGCCGTTCCTGGAAATGACCGACGAGGATTGCGAGGCGATGTTCCGCACCAACGTGCTGGCCGCCTTCCGCATCTCGCGCCTGGTGGCCCGCTCGATGGTGCGGCGCGGGCACGGCCACATCATCGTCATGACCTCGATCGCCGCGCGCGAGGTCTATCAGCTCGGCCTGATCTACTGCGCGACCAAGCACGCGCTTTCCGCGATGGCGCGCGGCCTGCGCATCGAGCTGCAGTCGCAGGGCATCCGGGTGACCGAGGTCGCCCCCGGCATGGTCGACACCGGCATCCGCGCCACCAGCGACCATCCGCGCGTGCTCGAAGCGATCCAGAAGCGCAAGTTTTCGCCGCTCACCTCCGAGGAAGTGGCCGAGGCGGTGCTCTACGCGGCGCAGGCGGCGCCGAACTGCTGTCCCGATCTCATCGAGCTGCGCCCGCGCGGCTCGGCCTAACCCTGGAGGATCGATGGCGAAGAAAATTGCGAGGCTGCGGCGGCGTACCAAAAAATCCTCTTCCAAGAAATCGGTCCAGATCTTCCACGTCAAGCACGAGCGCGAAGAGGACTTCGACGCCGGGCTGCGAAGCTATGCCAAGTACCGCGACCTCGCCCTGGCGAAGGCGACCGGCGGCATGGTGCAGGCGCACGTGATCCGCCTGCTGGCCCCCTGCGACCCCAAGGTGGTCTCCAAGTGGCATTACCACGACGTCAATCTCCAGTTCATCTACGTGCTGAACGGCTGGAGCAAGAACGAGTTCGAGGGGCAGGGCGTGCACACGATGCATAAAGGGGCGTGCTGGCTCCAGCCGCCGAAGATCCGCCACCGGGTGCTCGACTATTCGCCGGATTGCGAGCTGCTCGAGGTGGTGCTGCCGGCGGATTTCGACACCGTCGAGTTCGAATGACTTTCCCGAGGAGGAGATTGCAATGAGCCAGGACACAAGAAGGAAGATTCTCAAAGCCGCTGTCGCCGCGTCGGCTCTGAGTGCGGTGCCGTTCATCAAGGCCCGCGCGCAAAGCAAGGCGATCAGGATCGGCATTCCAACGGCGATCACCGGCGGCTACGCGCTGCTCGGCAGCCAGGCGCAGCGCACCTGCCGCCTGGTGCAGAAGATGGTGAACGCCAAGGGCGGCGTGATCGGCCGGCCGGTGGAGTTCCTGTACCAGGACACGGCGGGCGATCCCGCCGCCGCGGTGCGCAAGTCCCAGGAGCTGGTCGAGCGCGACGGCTGCCGCATCCTCACCGGCGTCATCGTGTCCTCCGAGGCGGCGGCGATGCTGCCGAAGCTGGAGGAATGGAACGCGTTGTTCATCTCGCACGGCAACGGCGACGGCCGCCTCACCGCCGAGCTCTACGTGCCGCGCTTTTTCCGCGCCAATACCTCCGCGCCGATGGGCGCGCGTGCGCTCGCGCTTTACCTCCGGGACACGCCGCAGAAGAAGTTCATGGCGATCGCCTCGGATGCCGCCTGGGGCCGCTCGAGCAACAAGGCCTTCGAGGAGCAGATCAAGAAGGTGGGCAAAGACCTGGTCGACCAGGTGTTCGCGCCGGTGGCGAACAAGGACTATTCGCCCTACATCACCAAGATCATGCAGTCGGGCGCCGAGGGCTGCTATGTCGCGCTGCAGGGCGACGAGGCGCGCGCTTTCTATTCGCAGGCGCAGCAGTACAAGCTTCCCCAGCGCGTGCAGTTCTACACCGAGATCGTGGCGCAGGCCGACATCAAGGTGCTCGGCAAGGACGCGATCGGCCTGATGGGCTCGTCGCGCTACCCGATCACCTACGACATCCCCGAGAACAAGACCTTCCTCGAGGCGTTCCGCAAGGAGCACCCGAACGAGCTGCCCGACTGGACCGACGGCGAGATGTACCAGGCGCTGATGGTGCTGTTCGCGGGGATCGAGAAGGCGAAGTCCGACGAGCCGATGAAGATCGTCGCGGCGATGGAGGACCTCGAAGTCACCAGCGTCAAGGGCCCGATCAAGATGCGCAAGTGCGACCACCAGGGCGAGAACCAGGGCTTCGTGGTGAAGGTGGCGCAGAACAAGAATTTCTCCGAGCCGGTCGGCGAGATCGTGAAGATCTATCCGCGCGAGCAGATCACGCCGGATTGCCGCAAGAGCACCTACAGCACCTGAAGACCTAACTCGTCGCCTGAAGAGCTAAACCGTCGTCCCCGCGAAGGCGGGGACCCAGTTCAGCCTTAATTTGCGGCTTTTTAATTTTTTAAAAAACTGGGTCCCCGCCTTCGCGGGGAAGACCAGCCGATAGCGCGATGGAGTTCGCGAGCTTCGTTCTCGCGCAGTGCCTGAGCGCGCTGTCGCAGGCGGCGATCCTTTTTTTCGTCGCCTGCGGCCTGACGCTGATCTTCGGCATCATGCGCGTGGTCAACTTCGCGCATGGAGTCATCTTCATGCTCGGCGCCTACGTCGGATATTCCGCTGCCAGGCTCACCGGGAGCTTCGTCGCCGCGCTGATCGCGGCGCCGATCGTGGTGGGCATCGCCGGGATCGCATTCGAGCGGCTGCTGCTGCGCCATATCTATGGCCGGCGCGAGGGGGGCAGCGATCTGCTGCTCACCTTCGGCCTTGCCGTGGTGCTCTCCGAGCTGATCCGGCTCGCGTGGGGAGCGCAGCCGCTCAGCCTTCCCGCCCCCGAGCCGCTGCTCGGCGCGCTCTTCATCCTCGGGCAGCCGTTTCCCGTCTACCGCGTGTTCCTGATCGCGCTCGGCGTCGTGGCTGGCATCGGGGTGTGGCAGTTCCTCGAGCGCACGCGCGCGGGGTTGCTGATCCGCGCGGTATCGCAGAACGCGGAGATGGTGCACGCGCTCGGCGTCGACGTCGGCCTGGTCCGGAGCGGCGTCTTCGGCCTGGGCTGCGCCATGGCCGCGCTCGGCGGCGTGCTGGCGGCACCGCTGCTCACCGCGTTCCTCGGCATGGGTACGAACATCGTGATCGACGCCTTCGTCATCGTGATCATCGGCGGCATGGGATCGTTCCTCGGCTCGGTGATCGGCAGCGTGCTGGTGGCTTTCGTGCAGGTCATCGGAACCTACTACTTCGCCGAGCTCGCGCTGGCGTTCATGTATCTGCTGATGCTCGCCGTGCTCATCGTCCGGCCCGGCGGATTGCTCGGTAAGGAAGAATGATCCGGTTTGGCATCGTCGCGATCG
>DASWER010000439.1:0-4216 GCA_036394655.1 Burkholderiales bacterium | reverse complement strand
CGCATCACCGCGCTGCTCGGCATCGAGCATCCGATCTTCCAGGCGGCGATGAGCTGGGCGTCGTCCAACTCCGCGCTGGTGATCGCGGTGTCGAACGCCGGCGGCATGGGCGTGCTGGCGGCAGGGCCGCTGCGCATCGATGACTTCCGCCGCATCCTGGGCGAGATCAAAGCAGGAACCAAGAAGCCGTTCGGGCTGAACATCCCGCTCAACAGTCCCAAGGTGGCCGAGATGCTCGACATCGCCTACGAGGCACGCATTCCGGTGATGGTGGCGTCGCAGGGCGGGCCGCGCGAGCATCTGGCGCGCTTTCGCGCCATCGGCACCAAGTGGCTGCACGTCGTCGCCTCGGTCGAGCATGCGCGCAAGGCGGAAGCGGCGGGCGTCGATGCGCTCGTGGTCGACGGCGCCGAAGCCGGCGGGCATCCGCCGCCTTCGGAAGTGGGAACCCTGGTGCTGGTGCGGCGCGTGCTGCAGGAAGTGAAGCTGCCGGTGGTGGCGAGCGGCGGCGTCGCCGACGGCGCTGGCATCGCTGCGCTGCTCGCGCTCGGCGCCGACGCGGTGCAGCTCGGCACACGCTTCATTGCCACGCCCGAGGCGAGCGTGCACGAGAACTACAAGCGCGCGGTGCTCGAGGCCGAGGTCGACCAGACCGCGTTCATCGGCCGCGGCATGGCGCCGATCCGCCAGCTCAGGAATTCCTTTGCAGAGAAGTACGCCGAGCTGGAGCGCGCGGGTGCGTCGATGCAGGAGCTGGACGAGCTGTTCAAAAAGCACAGCCTCAAGCAGGCCGCGCTCGACGGCGACATCAAGTGGGGCAAGGTCGAGGCGGGGCAGAGCGCCGGCCTGGTGCACGAGATCCTGCCCGCGGCCGAAGTCATGCGGCAATTGGTGAACGAACTGGAGGCGGCGCGTCGGCGCCTGGCGAACCTATGATCCTGCTGATCGAAGACAAAGGCGCAGTGCGCGTGCTGACCCTCAACCGGCCGGAGAAGCGCAATGCGCTCGACACCGCCCTGACCAGCGCGCTGCTCGAATCGCTGCGCACGGCGGACGCGGACGATGCGGTGCATTGCGTCGTGCTGACCGGCGCGGGGCCGGGGTTCTGCGCCGGCGCGGACCTGAACGAGTTCAAGGTGCTGATGGATCCGAAGGCGGCCGAGACGCGCGCCGAGCTGACGATGCAGCTCAATCTCGCGTTCTCGAAAATGATCACGCCGGTGGTCACGGCGATCAACGGCGCGGCGATGGGCGGCGGCGCAGGTCTCGCCATCGCCGGCGATCTCGCCGTGATGGCCGAGAGCGCGAAGCTCGGCTATCCCGAGACCAAGCACGGCATCGTCGCCGCGATCGTGATGGCGAACCTGGTGCGCCAGATCGGCCACAAGGCCGCCTTCGAGCTGGTGGCGCTCGGCGAGCCGATCAGCGCCGCGCGCGCGCTCGAGCTCGGCATGGTGAATCGCGTGGTGCCTGACTCCGCCCTCATGACCGAAACCCTGCGGCTGGCAGACCAGCTCGCGGCCGTCAGCCGCCCGGCGATGGCGCAGACCAAGCGGCTGTTCCACGAGGTCGTGGATCTGCCGCTCCCAACCGCGCTGGAGCGCGGCCGCGACGTCAACAAGCGCATGCGCAACTTCGAGAAGCTCGACAAGGGATGAAACCGCTCGAAGGCATCACCATCCTCGATCTTTCGCGCGTGCTCGCCTGTCCGTTCGCGTCGATGATCCTCGCCGAGCTCGGCGCGCGCGTCATCAAGGTCGAGCAGCCCGGCAGCGGCGACGAGACGCGCAGCTTCGAGCCGCAGCTGGCGCGCGACAGCGCCTATTACTTCGCCTGCAACCGCTCGAAGGAGTCCATCACGGTGAATCTGCGCGCCGACGACGGCCGCAAGCTGATTCGCGAGCTGGCGCAGAAGGCCGACGTGCTGGTCGAGAACTTTCCGGCCGGCACGCTCGGCCGCCAGGGGCTCGACTTCGCCACCCTGTCCGGCCTCAACCCGCGGCTGGTCTATGTCTCGTGCACCGGCTTCGGCCAGACCGGGCCTTACAAGAACAAGAAGGGCTACGACACGGTGTTCCAGGCGATGGGCGGCATCCTCAGCCTCACCGGCGAGCGCGGCGGCGGCCCCGTGAAGCCGGGTCTGCCGGTCGCCGATCTCACCTCCGGACTCTGGGTCGCGATCTCCATCCTCGCCGCGCTCGCCGGGCGCAGCCGCACCGGCAAGGGATGCCAGATCGACTTCTCGATGCTCGACGGACAGGTCGCCCTGCTCACGCTCGCAGCGGCGCGGTATTTCGCGCTGGGCGAAGTGCCGCCGCGCCTAGGCACCGAGCACCCGGGCCGCGTGCCGTCGGCCACGTTCCGCGGCAAAGACGGCAAGTTCGCGCACATCACCGCGAGCGACCAGCATTGGGTGCCGCTTTGCCAGGCGCTCGGCCTCGAGGATTGGGGCGCGGCGTTTCCGGAGAATGCGATCCGCGTCGAGCGCCGCGACGAGGTGATGGCCAAGCTCACCGAGCGCATCTCGGCGCTCACCCGCGCGGAGCTGATCGCGAAGCTCGACGCCGTCGACGTGCCGGTGGGACCGGTGAACGATGTCGCCGAGATCCTCGCCGACGAGCACGTGCGCGCGCGCCGGCTGGTCGGCAGCTTCGACTATCCCGGCGTCGGCGAATTCAAGGCGCTCGCGATCCCGTACAAGTTTCTCGGCTGGGACAACCCCGAGATCGGCCGCCCGCCGCTGCTCGGTGAGCATACCGACGCCGTGCTTCGCGAGCTCGGCTATTCGGCGCAGCGCATCGCCGAGCTGCGCGAGCGCCGCGCGATATGACGATCGCCTATACCGTCGCCGATGGCGTGGCGAGCATCGCGCTCGATCGCCCCGAGGTGCGCAATGCGCTCAACCTCGAGATGTGCGAAGCGCTGCTGGCCGTTACCCGGAGGATCATCGAAGAAAACGTCCGCGTGGTCTTCGTCCGCGGCAACGGCCCGGTGTTCTGCGGCGGCGCCGATCTGAAAGAACGGCAGGGCAAGAGCGAGCAGTGGATCCGCGAGCGGCGCCTGAAGGCCTTCGCTGCCTATGAAGCCATCGAAGCCTTGCCGATGCCCTGCATCGCGCTGGTGCACGGCGCCGCGATCGGCTCCGGCGTCGAGATTTCCGCGGCGTGCGACTTTATCGTCGCCACGCCGGACGTCACGTTCCGCACGCCGGAAGCCCAGCGCGGCACCGTCGGCGCTACGCAGCGCCTGCCGCGCATCCTCGGCAAGCGCCTCGCCAAGGACATGATGTTCACCGGCCGTGCGCTCACCGCGGAGCAGGCACTTGCCGCCGGTCTCGTGGCCCGCATAGTTACCGATCTGGACGCCGCGGCCGCCGAGATCGGCGCTGCGATCCTCAAAGCGCCGCCGCTCGCCATGCGTCTCGGCAAGCGCGCCATCGATCGCGGCATCGAGCTCGATCCCAAGGGTGCGCGCGAGGCGGAGATCGAAGCGATCGAAGAGCAGCTGGCCTCCGGACAATGGATGGGCGAAACTTGAGCTGGGAAGCGCAAAACCTGGGCCAGGTGCTCGAGCGCCATGCGCGCGAGCGCGGCAACGTCGAGGCGCTGGTGACGCCGAAGCGCCGCATCACGTACGAGGACCTGTACCTGCGCGCGCGCAGCGCCACGGCGACGTTGCATACGCTCGGCCTGCGGCGCGGCGACCATAT
This sequence comes from Burkholderiales bacterium, assembly GCA_036394655.1. Classification (GTDB taxonomy): domain Bacteria; phylum Pseudomonadota; class Gammaproteobacteria; order Burkholderiales; family SG8-39; genus SCGC-AG-212-J23. Next base: position 507 of record DASWER010000439.1, on the reverse strand, counting down.
CGGCATCCTGATGGGCAACGACGAGAAGTGGCTCGCGCTCTTCTATGGCGCGGCGCTGATGGGCGCGGTCGCGGTGCCGGTCAATACGCGCTTCAAGAGCGCCGAGATCGATTTTTGCCTCAAGCAGGCGAGCTGCAAGGCGCTGTTCTACGTGCCGCGCTTTCTCAACATCGATTTCGGCACCATGGTGCGCGAGACCGGCTTCGCCAAGGCGTTCGATATCACGCGCGCGCTGCCCGAATGGTCGCTCGGCGATGTCGGCTCGGTGTCGCCGCAGGACACGCTGCTGATCCAGTTCACTTCCGGCACCACGGCGTATCCGAAGGGCGCGATGCTCACGCACGACAACATGCTGCGCGATGCCTGGGCCGCCGGCACGCGCATCGGCATCCGGGCGGAGGACCGCTACTTCAACTGCCGCCCCTTCTTCCACGTCGCCGGCTCGACGCTCTCGGCGCTGATGGCGCTGGTCGCGGGCGCGACGCTGGTCACGCTGCCGACCTTCGA
>DASWER010000438.1:0-4081 GCA_036394655.1 Burkholderiales bacterium | reverse complement strand
CCGAAGACGCACCGCCTGGTGATCCACGGCATGGTGAAGCAGCCGCTGGAATTCAGCATGGACGACCTGGTGCGCTACCCGTCGGTATCGCGCTTCCATTTCCACGAGTGCTCGGGCAACGGCCTCACCGACTGGCTCAAGCCCGCCTCGACCACCGTGCAGCAGACGCACGGCCTGCTGTCGGGCGTGCTGTGGACCGGCGTGCCCGCCTCGACGCTGATGGAGGAAGCGGGCGTCGACCCGAAAGGAAAATGGGTGCTGTTCGAAGGCGCCGATGCTTCTGCGCACACGCGCTCGATCCCGCTGGAGAAGGTGCTCGACGACACGCTGATCGTCTACGCGATGAACGGCGAAGCGCTGCGCCCAGAAAACGGCTACCCGGTGCGCGTCGTCATCCCGGGCTGGGAAGGCAACGTCAGCGTGAAGTGGCTGCGGCGCATCAAGGTCGCCGACCAGCCCTGGTACTTCCGCAGCGAGACCGCGCGCTACACCGATCCGATGCCGGACGGCAAATGGCGCAAGTTCAGCATGGTGATGGAAACCAAGTCCGTCATCACCTCGCCTTCCGGTGGACAGCAGCTGAAGGGGCCGGGCTTCCATGAGATCAGAGGCCTTGCATGGTCCGGCACCGGCAAGATCCGCGCGGTCGATGTGTCCGCCGACGGCGGCAAGACCTGGCGCGAGGCGATGCTCGAAGAGCCGATCATGGACAAGTGCCTCACGCGCTTCAAGGCGGCGTGGAACTGGGATGGCACGCCGGCGACGCTGATGAGCCGCGCGGTCGACAGCAACGGCTATGTGCAGCCGAGCGTGGCGGATCTGCGCAAAACGCGCGCCATCGTCGGCTTCGTGCAGCACCACAACGCGATCCAGCCCTGGACCGTCAGTGCCAATGGGGAGGTGCGCAATGCCATCGGCCAGGTTTAGCCTGATTGCGGTCGTCGTGCTCACAGCCTGCGCCCAGATGGGCGGCGGCAGCACGCCCGGCGGCAAGACCGCCGAGGGAATCCCGCTCGGCGCCACCGGCCCGCATCCGGTGCGCGCGCTGCCCGACAGGCCGCGCTTCGGGCATGCCGTGAGCGAAGCCGATCTCGCGGCGTGGAACATCGATGTGCGCACCAGCGACGGCCAGGGCTTGCCTGCCGGCCAGGGCTCGGTCGCCGAGGGCCAGAAGGTCTACGCCGCCAAGTGCGTCGCCTGCCACGGCGCCGATGCCAAGGGCGGCGCGGTGTACGGCACGATGGTCGGCGGCATCGGCTCCTTCACCACCAATGCCCGCGTGCTCACGCCGGGCAGCATGTATCCCTACGCGCCGATCCTGTTCGATTACATCCGCCGCTCGATGCCGATGGACCGGCCGCAGACCCTGACGGCGAACGAGGTCTACGCGCTGTCCGCCTATATCCTCAACCTCAACGGGCTGGTGCCAGCCGACGCGGTAATGGATGCGAACAGCATGCCTAAGGTGCAGATGCCCAACCGCAACGCCTTCATGGTCGACGATCGGCCCGATGCCAAGGCGGTGCGCTGCATGACCGACTGCAAGTGAGGGCATGAACGCCCTTGAGCGGCCGGGGTCTTCCCGGCCGTTTTCGTTTCCAGGCGCGGATGTTTCCAAAAGAAGCATTTCCATAGGCCCGGGAAATCTTGCGGCGCGCGCCGCCGGAGGCACAGAATCAGGCAGCCGAAGGAGATCTGCATGAGCAAGACCGCCGCGCAGTGGAACACGACGCCCAAATTCCCGACCAGCCATTTCGTCGACTCGCGCATCTACACCGATGAGCAGATCTTCCAGGAGGAAAAGGAGAAGCTGTTCAAGCCGGCGTGGTTCATCGCCTGCCACGAGTCCGAGCTGGCCGGGGCCTACGACTATCGCCTGGCGACGCATCCCGCGGGCGTGCCGCTGATCGTGATCCGCGGCGAGGACTCGAAGGTGCGCGCCTTCTACAACATCTGCCCGCACCGCGGCAACACCATCCTCTACGACCCCGCGGGCAACGCCAAGCGCCTGACCTGCATCTTCCACCAGTGGGCGTTCGACTCGCGCGGCAACTGCCTCGAGATCTCGCGCGCCGAGCAGGGCTACCAGGAGCGCTTCAAGAAGGAGGATGCTTCACTGCGCGAAGTGCGCTGCGAGGTCGCGTTCGGCGGCTTCGTCTGGGTGAACATCGCCGACGATGCGCCGCCGCTGCGGGAATTCGTCGGCGGCGCGATGGACATCCTCGAGCCGTTCATGCAGCAGCCGATGGAAGTGTTCCACTTCCACAAGGCGCGCGTGCACACCAACTTCAAGCTGTGGCACGACACCAACAGCGAGTTCTACCACGACTTCCTGCACTACTTTAATCGCATCACCGGGATGATGCAGCCCGGCTACTACGAGCGGAAGTACACGCCGTTTCCGAACGGCCACGCCACCGTCGGCTCGATGCAGATCCAGTACGACAAGTACGAGGGCTCGAAGGAGCGCGCGGTCGGCTGGCCCGGCATGGCCCGCGGCGGCTGGTACATGGTCGATCTCTTCCCCGGCATGACCTACAACCTGCGAACCTCGGTGTTGCGCATCGACACCATGACCCCGCTCGGACCGAACGAGGTGCTGATCGAGTTCCGCGGTCTCGGCCTCAAGAGCGACACGGCCGAGGAGCGCACGCAGCGCGTCTTCGACCACAACATGATCTGGGGCCCGTTCGGCCGCAACCTGCACGAGGATCTGCTCGGCGTCACGGGACAGGGGCGCGCGATGCGCAAGGGCACCGACAGCCGCTACGTGATCCAGGGGCGCGAAGAGAACAGCACGATCCACGACGAAGTCGGCATGCGCCACTACTACGCCGAGTGGTCCAAGCGCATGGGACGCCCGGCGCACGCCCCGTAAATGAAATCCGAACAGAGGCAGGCCATCGAGGAGCTGATCTACCGCTCCTGCCTGGCGCTCGACGCGCGCGACTTCAAGAGCTTCCTCGAGCTCTGCGACGCGCAGTTCCGGTACACCATCACCACCCACAGCCCCGAGATCCGGCGCGACATGGTGTGGCTCGACCACGATCGCAAGGGCATGGAGACGCTGTTCACCAACCTGCCGCGCCATAACAGCGACCATTCGCCGATCACGCGCCATGCCACGGTCTACACCGTCGATGTGAACGGCACCGCGGCCGAGGTGGTTTCCGCCCTGCAGGTGTTCCGCACCCAGCTCGACGGCGGCGCGACCGAGCTGTTCGCCGTCGGCCGCCTGCACGACACCGTGAAGTTGCCCGCTCTGAAACTCGCGAAGCGAGTGGTGCGGCTGGAAACGCGGCTGCTCGGTTACGGGTATCACATCCCCTTCTAACGTGCGCATCCAGGTGAACGCCCGCAACCGCGGCTACGATTTCGAGGCGCTGCCCGGCGAGAAGGTCCTCTACGCCGGCCTGCGCGCCGGCATCGACCTGCCCTACGAATGCGCCACCGGCACCTGCGGCACGTGCAAGGCCACGGTCGTGTCGGGTCGCGTGCGCGACGCCTGGTCCGAAGCGCCGGGGAAAAAGTTCGTCAAGCCTGCGGCCAACGAATTCCTGATGTGCCAGTGCGCGGCTGAAGAAGGGCTGACGCTTGAAGTCTCCAAGTTCGTCTACCCGATGGACACCGGCGCCTGCCTGCCGCAGAACTGCATCGGCACCGTGCGCAACACCCGCGCGCTCACGCATGACGTAATGGGATTCGCGCTGGAATTCGACCAGCCGCGCGACTTCGACGCCGGCCAGTTCATCCTGCTCGCGCCCGAAGGCGTCGCCGGCTACCGCGGCTACTCGATGTGCAACTTCGCGCGCGGCGGGCGCAGCCTCGACTTCATCGTCAAGCGAAAGCCCGACGGCGGCTTCTCGCAGTGGCTGTTCGGCGGCAAGCGCGACGGCGCGCGAGTGGCGACCTTCGGCCCGCTCGGCAAAGCGACCTTCGATCCCGCGCTCGGCAAAAACCTGCTGCTCATCGCCGGCGGCTCCGGCATCGCCGGCATGATGTCGATCCTCGCTCGCGCGGAGGAGGCGCAGTACTTCTCGCGGCATCGCGGCTGGCTGTTCTTCGGCATCCGGACGATGCG
>DASWER010000437.1:0-19257 GCA_036394655.1 Burkholderiales bacterium | reverse complement strand
GGATGTGCTGGTCGATGCGATGCGCGGCAGGTCGTCGACCTGGACGCGCATCCGCGTCAACCTGCAGCACGTGCCGCCGAAGCTGCGGCCGGCTCAGGAGCCGCTCGACCCCGATGAGAAAACCTTGTCGAGCTCGTAAGGGCGGGTGACTTCGAGCTGGTCGTAGCGGCAATCCTCGGGCCGCTTGTCGGGCCGCCAGCGCAGAAAAATCGCCGCGTGCCGGAAACGGTCGCCCTGCAGATGGTCGTACTTCACCTCGCAGACGCGCTCGATGCGCAGCGGCTCCCACGAAAGATCCTTGCCCGCGCTCCAGCGGCTCTGCCCGCCCGGCATGCGGCTGGATTCGCCGGCAGCGCCAGCCCATTCGCGCCAGGGATGGTCGCGCATCGCGTCCTTCCTGAGCGGTGCGAGCTCCTTGACCAGCTGCTTGCGCATTGCCACGGTGAACGCGGAGGTGACGCCGACGTGCTGCAGCTGACCCTCGTCATCGTAGAGGCCGAGAAGCAGTGAGCCCACCGCGTCCTTGCCGCTCTTGTGCCAGCGGAAGCCGGCGACCACACAGTCGGCGGTGCGCGCGTGCTTCACCTTGATCATCGCGCGCTTGCCCGGCTGATAGGTGAGGCCGGCGGGCTTGGCGATCACGCCGTCGAGCCCGGCTCCCTCGAAGTGCTCGAGCCAGTGCAGCGCCTGCTCGCGTTCGCGCGTCATCGGCGTTAGATACACCGGGGGCTTCGCCTTCGCTAACAATTTCTCCAACGCGAAGCGGCGTTCGGCTTGTGGCGAAGCCATGAGACTGCGTCCGCCGACCGCGAGCGCATCGAAGGCGACGAAAGAGGAGGGCGTCTCCTTCGCCAGTTTCTCTACGCGAGAGGCGGCGGGATGCAGCCGCAGCTGCAGCGCGTCGAAATCGAGGCCGTGCGCGGTGGCGATCACGATCTCGCCGTCGAGCACGCTGCCGCTGGGCAGCCGCTCGAGGAGCGCGTCGTGCAGCTCGGGAAAATAGCGCTCGAGCGGCCGCGAATCGCGGCTCTGGATGAAGAGCTCGGTTCCGCCATGGAACACGAGCGCGCGAAAGCCGTCCCATTTGGGCTCGAATAGATAGTCGCCGCCCGTGGGGAGCTCATCCGCCAGCTTCGCCAGCATCGGCTCGACCGGCGGGGCGATGGCGTATGCGCTTTTCGACAATTATTTTGTCGAAAGGATGAGGCGCGCGATCAGGCCGTGCGGCTCACGCGGTGCGAGCTCGAGGCTGCCGCCGTGCGCTAGCGCGGTGCGCTCGACGATCGCGAGGCCCAGTCCCGCGCCGCCGGCGCCCGAGCGCGAGTCGTCGAGCCGCGTGAACGGGCGCTTCAGGCGCTCGACCTCGTTCGCCGGGATGCCCGGTCCCTGGTCGCGCACCTCGATCGCAATCGACGGGTTGCGCGCCATCACCTCGATCTCCACCGGCTCCCCGGCATAGCGCAATGCGTTATCGACCAGGTTGGCCACGGCGCGGCGCACGGCCATGCGGGCAAAGCGAAACGGCCGCATCGGGCGCGCAATGAAGCGCACCTCCTTGCCGATGCGCGCGTAGTGCTCGGTGAGCTCGGTCAGCACGTCGGCGAGATCGTGCTCCTCCTTCTGCTCGTCGGTGCCGCGGGCGAAGTCGAGGAACTGGCCGATGATGGCGTCGATCTCGTCGATGTCGGAGATCATCGCGTTGCTGGCCGTCGAATCGGCGCCGCTCATCTCGAGCGCCAGGCGCAGGCGCGAGAGCGGCGTGCGCAGGTCGTGCGAGATGCCGGCGAGCACCATCGCGCGCTCGCGCTCCATGCTGTGCAGGTTGGTTGCCATGCGGTTGAAGGCCGCAGAGACGGTGCGCAGCTCGCGCGCGCCTTCTTCCGGCAGCGGCTCGTGCGGCTGGCCGCGGCCCAGGCGCATCGCGGCGTTGCGCATCGCGGCGAGCGGCCGCGCGATATTCGAGGCGATAAACCAGGCGCCGGCGAGCGCCAGCACCACCACGGCGACCAGCCAGCCGAGCCACTGCAGCCCGAAGAACGGCTCGAAGCGCTCGCGCGGCAGCATCACCCAGAACTCGTCCTCGTCGATGAAGAAGCTCACCCAGAAGCCTTCCTCGCCGTCGCGCGAGTAGGCGAAGCGCGTGTCCTCGCCGAGCGCGCGGCGCACCTTCTCGGCGACGCGCTCGAGCAGCGGGTCGTCGGGCAGCGGCTCGGTCTTCTCGCTCGCCGTCACCGGGAAGACGCGCAGCCCCTCGCTGTCATTCAGCTCGATCAGCAGCTGCCGGCGCAGCACCGGGTCGGCATTCACCAGCGCGGCGCGCGTCAGGTTGACCGTACTGACCGTCTGCTGGGCGAGCTCGCGCGAGCGCGGCTCGCGTTCATAGACGCGGTAGATCTGGAACGAGGCGAGGACCGCGGTAACGATCAGCAGCGCGATCAGCAGGAACGCGCGTGCAAAGAGAGTCACTTATTTTCGCTATCGTCGGGCACGAAGACGTAGCCGAAGCCCCACACCGTCTGGATGTGCTTCGGGTGCGACGGATCTTCTTCGACGATCTTGCGCAGGCGCGAGATCTGCACATCGATCGAGCGGTCGAACACCTCGTACTCGCGGCCGCGCGCGAGCTCCATCAGCTTGTCGCGCGAAAGCGGCTGGCGCGGGTGCTGCACCAGCACCTTGAGCACCGAATATTCTCCGGTGGTCAGCGACACGGCCTTGGCATCTTTGGTGAGCGAGCGCGTGGCGAGGTTGAACTCGAAGCGGCCGAAGCGGTGCAGCTCGCCACCGGCGCCGGGCGCGCCCGGCGGCCCGGCGGGCGCGCGCCGGCGCAAAACGGCATTGATGCGCGCCAGCAGCTCGCGCGGGTTGAACGGCTTGGGCAGGTAGTCGTCGGCGCCCATTTCGAGGCCGACGATGCGGTCGACATCGTCGCCCTTCGCGGTGAGCATGATGATCGCCGGCGAGGTCTGCTGGGCGCGCAGGCGCCGGCAGATGGCTAGGCCATCCTCGCCCGGCAGCATCAGATCGAGCACCACCAGGTCGTAGCGCTCGCGGCTGAGCTGCTTGTCCATGCCCTTGGCATCGGGCACGGCTTTCACGTCGTAGCCTTCGCCGCTGAGATACTTCACCAGCAGGTCGCGCAGGCGCTGATCGTCGTCCACCACCAGGATGCGGGTCTTGAGCTCGGCCATAGGAAGGTGCGGGCAATACATTGTTACAAAAATTGGGGGGCGCGACACCTCTCACACAGCGCCTCCCGGTAACATCGGCCCAGCCGTGAAAGCCTGGATCGTCATTGTTGCGCTCGCGCTCGCCACCGGACCGGCGATGGCGCAGCGCAGCGATCGCGACCAGAAGGGCTCTGCGGGGAAGAATCAGGGCACGAGCAAGGACCAGCGCGAGCGTATGCGCGACGATATGCGCGAGGTCAACCGAGACCGGAACCGGCAGGAGCGGCCGCGGCAGCAGCTGTCGCCGCAGGAGCGCGAGAAGCTGCGCCGCGACATCCAGGACGCTAACCGGGATCTGCGGCGCTAGGCTTTTCCTGCCGTAGCGGGTCGTTGGCGGCGGGACCCGAACTGTAAAAGCGCACGGTGTTTTTACCGGCCTGCTTGGCGGCGTACATCGCCGTGTCGGCGTGCTTCATCAGTGTCGCAGCGTCGACCGCATCGTCGGGTAGCACGCTGATGCCGATGCTCGCAGTCACCTGCAGCTCGATGCCGTCGAGCGGGTAGGGGCGCATGACCTCGGCGAGCAGCTTGCGCGCCACGGTGTCGACCGGCCCCAGGTCCTGAATGTCCTCCAGCACGACGAGAAATTCGTCGCCGCCCAGGCGCGCGGTGAGGTCGCTCGCGCGCAGGTGCTTGCGCAGCCGCGTCGCCATCTCGATCAGCAGCGCGTCGCCGGCATCGTGGCCGTGCGCGTCGTTGATCTGCTTGAAGCCGTCGAGGTCGATGAAGACCAGCGCGAGCTTGCCGTTGCGACGGCGCGCGCGCTGTACCGACTGCTCGAGCGAAGGCCCGAGGCTGGTGCGGTTGGCGAGCCCGGTGAGCGGATCGCTGTAGGCGAGAGACGAGATGCGCTCGCGCGCGAGCGCGATCTCGGTGATGTCGCGCCCGACGCCGCGGTAGCCGAGGAAGCGGCCGCCGGGGCCGAAGCGCGCCTCGCCGCTCACCGAGAAGGTGCGCACCGCGCCATCTTCGACGCGGCGCGCGAGCTCGAAATCGCGGATCGGCTGGCGCCGCTCGAGCGTACCGCGCAGCGCCGCCCAGCCCGCTTCGTCGGGACTCTCGGCCGGGATCTCCCACCAGGTTTTGCCGAGCACGGCGCAGCCCATGTAGGCATCGGGATAGTTGGGGCCATGCACCAATTGTGTAAAGCGGTGCGCCTCGTCGGTTTCCCAGAAGAAGTCCGAGGACATCTGGGTGAGCGCGCGGAAGCGCTGCTCGCTCTCGCGCAGCGATTCCTCGGCGCGCTTGCGCTCCAGGAACTGGCCGATCTGGCTGCCGATGACGCGCGCGGCTTCCACCAGGCGCTGGTCGGGCTCGCGCGGCTTCGGGCTGGAGAAGCTGAACACGCCAACGGTGCGGCCTTCCGACACGGCGGCGAAGGTGAAGCCGCCGCGGATGCCGGTACCCTCGGCCAGCGATTTCTCGCGCACCCGCCCATCGCTGCGCGTGTCGGCGCTCCACATCGGATCACCGGTTTCGAGCACCTTGCCGAGCAGACCCTCGCCGCGCGCATAGGTCAGGGTGCGCGAGCGCTCGACGAACTGGCGAAAGCCCGGCTCGGGAATGCACCAGGCGTCGTGGAAGCGCAACTGCCGCGCGTCCTCGTCGAGCTGGAAGTAGCGGCCGCAGACCCAGTGCTCGGCCTCGCACACCGCGCGGATCACCTCGATCAGGCCGCTGGTGCTGAACTCGGCCGCGGCAAGCACGCCCGCCACCCGGTGCTCCAGGCGCAGCAGCAGCTCGGCGCGTTTCTCCGCGGTGACCTCGCGCCCGACGCCGCGATAGCCGGCGAACTCGCCGTCGGCGCCAAAGATCGGCTCGCCGCTCACTTTCATGTAGCGCAGGCTGCCGTCGCCAAGCTCGCGCCACATCAGGAGGTCGTGGAAGGCTGCTCGCGCCTCGAGGATCGCGCGATGCGCTTCCCAGCCGCCTTCGATCTCGAGCCCGCTTTCCCAGCGTTGCTGGCCGAAAAGCCTGGCCCGCAGCGACTGGTCGCCGCCGGTGACCTGGCGTCCTTCGAGGCGCGTGAACCGGTACTCGGCGTCCTGCTCCCAGTACCAGTCGGAAGAGAGATGGGTCAGGCTGCGAAAGCGCGCTTCGCTCTCGCGCACCGCCTGCTCGGCAGCCGTGCGCTCCAGAAACTGACCGATCATGCTGGCGATGACATGCAGCGCCTGGTGCAGCCGCTTGTGCGGCGCGCGCATGCGCCGGCTGGTGACGTCGAGCACCGCACTGACACGGCCGCCGGTCCAGATCGGGAACAGCACTGCCGCATAAAGGCCGGTGCGCGCGGCAAGCCCGGTGCGCATCGCGCGCGGGTCGCTGCGCGAGTCGGCCACCCACAGCGGCTCGCCCGACTGCCACACGGCGCCGACCAGCCCGGCGCCGCGCGAGAAACTCATGTCGCGCGAGTCCTCGACGAAGCGGCGCGCGCCTTCGAGCTGCGGGTTGAACCAGTGCGCGTAGCGGCGCAGCACGCCCGCGCCTTCGTCGAGCTTCCACAGCTCGCCGCAGTCCCAGGACTCGGTTTCGCACAGCGTCTGCAGCGCGCGGCCGAGCGCCTCCTGCGGCGGCGCGTGCTCGGAGAGGCGGCGGGTAATGCGGTGCTCCAGGCGCAACAGCCGCTCGACGCGCTTTTGCGCGGTGACGTCGCGGCCGACGCCGCGATAACCGGTGAAGCTGCCTTTGGCGTCGAACACCGGCTCGCCGGAGGTGAGCACGTAGCGGCGGCCGCCGTCCTCGAGCTCGCGCCACATCAGCACGTCGCGGAACGGCGCGCGCGCCTGCAGCAGCGCACGATGCTCGTCCCAGGTGCCTTCGATCTCGATGCCGGTTTCCCAGCGGCGCTTGCCGATGATGCGCTCGGCGAGCTGCTGCTCTACCGGATCGCCGCTACGCACCTGCACGCGCGTGAAGCGCAGCTCGGCGTCCTGCTCCCAGTACCAGTCCGACGACAGCCCCGGCACCACGGCGCGTGACTTGATGACCCTGGTCCTGAGCTTCTTGCGCCTGGCCATGGCCCCCCTTTTCCCCGGCGCTCACTGTACTAGAAAAGATGTGCGATGGAGTTCGAGTAGTACCGCAGGAGCTCAAGCTCCGACGAGCGGACTTGATACAGGCCGTCGCGTTCCTCCACCAGCCTGCGCAGGCGCAGCATGCGCAGGCCGACGCTGAGCGCGTAGTCGAAGTCGCCGCGCGGCACGTAGACATGGGCACCGCGGGCTTCCAGCGCCGCCACCAGCGGCGCGACCTCGGTTTTCAGCTCGAGCTCGGAAAGCGAGCGCTCCGGATGGCGCACGAACACCGTTGCCATCAGCGCCACCGGCACCACGGGCACTATCCGTCCCACGGCGTGCATCAGCTCGTAGCCGAGCTCGCCCATCGCCTGCCTGCGCGGCTCGCCGCTCAGCTGCTGAAAATCGATCTGGTGGCTGCGGCAGTATTCGCGCATCGACAGCGGCGGGCCGAAGTTGACGCAGGCGTAGCCGAAGCGCCGCCATTCGCCTTTCAGCACCAGCAGCAGGTTCTGCAGCACGAAGCGCGAGCTGCCGCGCAGCGACTGGAACCGTCTCCTAGGCACATCCGCCGAAAGCAAGAGCGTGCGATCTTCCAGCACGCGGTCGTAGTTGATGCCGAGCGGCACGAACACCAGGTCGCGCTCTCCGCCGAGATGGAAGCCGCGCATCATGTAGTCGAGCACGCCCAGGCGCGGCTCGCGGATGCGGCCGTCGCGCGACAGCCCGCCCTCGGGGAACACGGCCTGCGGCACCCCGGCCTCGGTCGCCATGACGATGTAGCGCTCGAGCACCCGCCGGTAGAGCTCGTCGCCGGAGTTGCGCCGCACGAAATAGGCGCCGGTCGCGCGCACCAGCGCCGAGAGCGGCCAGATACGCGCCCATTCGCCCACCGCGTAGGACAGCGCGGCCTGGTCGGCGGCCATGAAGCCCGCCAGCACGTAGTCCATGTTCGAGCGGTGGTTGATGACCAGCACCACCGTGGCTTCGGGATCGATGCGCGCAATGCCGGCGGCGTCGATGTAGCCCAGGCGCACGCGGTAGAGGGTGCGGGCGATGGCGCGTCCCAGCCAGTAGCCCACGCGGAAGTACAGGTAGGCGTTGAACGCCGGCACGATCTCGCGCGCATAGCGCTCTACCTTTTTGAGCACCGCCGGCAAGGCAATGCGCTCGCGCTGCGCATATTGCTCGGCGGCCTGCTGTACCTTCGGATCGGTGGCGAGGCGATGCACCAGGGCCTGGCGCCGCGTGCGTTGGAACGGCCGGATGCCGATGCGCAGCCGGCTGGAGATGTCGTCGATCACCCGGTTCGCCGGATGCGTCACCATCCAGCGCAGTGCCGGCATTAGAAGGTGCTCATACGCCGCCCAGGCGGCGAGCAGCGCCACGGCGATGGCAAGCCACAGCGGTACCGTAATCACGCGCGGCGCTCGCGGTAGAAGAGATACAGGCCGCTCACCACCACGACGGCGGCGCCGATCCACACCGCCGGCGCCGGCACGTCGCCGAACACGAGGTAGCCGAAGAGCGCCATGTAAATCACCTGCTGGTAGAGGAACGGCGCGATCACGCTCGCGGAGGCGTAGCGGTGGGCGAGGGCGAGCAGGTAATGGCCGATGGCGCCGAACACGCCGAGCAGGCAAACGACGGTCCATTCGAGCCAGGTGTCGGGCCACTCCCAGCCGGCGATGGCGAAAGGCGTGAGCAGCACCGCCGCTCCGACCGCGGGCAGGTACTGGATCTTCTCCGGCGTCTCGTAGGCCGCGAGGCGCCGCGTCATCAGCATGAAGACGGCATAGATGACGGCGTTGACCAGCGAGCCGAGCATCGCGGGATGGAATTGCGCCGAGCCCGGCCGCACGATCACCAGCACCCCGGCGAAACCGGCGAGGATCGCCGCCCAGCGGCCCCGGCCCAGGCGCTCGCCGAAGAACACCGCGCCGATGAGCGCGATGATGATCGGCACGGTGAAGAAGATCGACGCGGTGACGGTGAGCTGCAGGTACTGCAGCGCCCAGAAGTTGATGCCGGTCATCACCACGAACATCAGCGCGCGCAGTGCGTGCCAGCCGAGATACCGGGACTGGATCAGCGAAGCGCCGCGGATCGGGAACAGCACCGCGCCGGCGATCAGCGCGTGCATCACGAAGCGCAGCCACACCACCATGATCACCGGCATGCTGCCGACCAGCCATTTCGCGCTGCCGTCGAGCAGCGTGAACAGCACGTAGGCGCAGGAGACGAGGCCGACAGCGACCAGCCGGTTGCGGGCGCTGTCGGCGTGCAGCAACTTAGCGCTTGCCGTCGAGTCCGGCGAGGTAGGCGTCCAACGGGAACTCGCTGCCGTCGGCATTCTCAAGGCGCGCACCGCCATCCTTGAGCTGCGTCAGCAGCTTGAGAATCAGCGAGCAGGCGAGCCATAGCGCGTGGAAGGAGTCGACGCCGCGCACATCGAGCGCCTGCTCCTGCAGCGGCGCCACCACCACGCGACACAGCCAGCTGCCGTCGCTTTGGCGTTGCGGCGCGGCAATGCTCGCGCGGATGTCGAGCTGCAGCTGCGCGCCTTCGCCGGAGAGCGCCGTCACCTCGATCGAGGCGATCGGGTCGGTCACCATGGAATCGACGAGCCATCATGGCTGAAGAAGCGGCCGGAGTCGCCGCTCTTCAGGCCGGCAATCACCTGGCGCAAGCCCTTGACCGAAGTCTCGGACGCGAGCGGCGCACCCGCGCCGCCCATGTCGGTGCGCACCCACCCAGGGCTCAGCGCGACTACCGCTATGCGTTTCGCCGCCAGCGTCACAGCGAGACCCTTGACCAGCATGTTGAGCGCCGCCTTGCTGGTGGCATACGGCAGCGTCTCGCCACTCGATTCGGCGATCGAGCCGAGACGGCTCGACATCATCGCGATCACCTTGCGCTCGCTGGCGGCGACGTTGTCGACCAGCGCCTCGGCGAGCGCCGCGGCGCCGAGCAGGTTGACGCGCAGCACGTCCTCCCACGATTCGTAGTCGAAGCTGCCGAGCGCCATGCCTCGCTTGCCGATGATGCCGGCATTGCAGAACAGCACGTCGAGCGCCGTGCCCTGCAGCTTTTTGCCCACTGCCGCCAGCTGCTCGCGGCGTGTGACATCGGCAATGTGTCCCTCGGCGCCGAGCTTTTCCAGCCGGCCGCGCGCGGCGGCATCGCGCACCGTGCCGATGACGCGCCAGCCATCGGCCGCGTACTGGCGCGCCAGCTCGAATCCGAGGCCGCGTCCCGCGCCGCTGATGAGGATGGTGCTCACGCGAGCACCAGCGCGATGGCGAAGCCGTCGTAGCCTTTGAGTCCCACCGTCTGGATTGCGGTTGCCGCCACGCGACGCTCGGCGGCGATCAGCTGGTTCAGCCGCCGCACGCCTTGCACCGCCTTATCGCGCGAGTGCGCATCGATCACCGCGCCTTCGCGCACCACGTTGTCGACCACGATCAGGCTTCCCGGGCGCGAGAGCTTGAGCGCCCAGCTGAAGTATTCGGCGTTGTTCTGCTTGTCGGCGTCGATGAAGCTGAGATCGAACGGGCCCTCGACCGACGGCAGCGTCGCAAGCGCCTGGCCGACGCGGATCTCCACCAGCTTCGCCAGGCCCGCGCGGTCGATATTGGAACGCGCAACGGCAGCGTGCTTATCCAGCGCCTCGAGGGTGATCAGCCGGCCGCCGGGAGCGAGCCCGCGCGCGAGCCAGATGGTGCTGTAGCCGCCAAGGGTGCCGATCTCGAGGATGCGCTTCGCTCCCAAGGTCCGGGCGAGCAACCACAGCAGCTTGCCGTGTGCCGGGGAAACGCTGATCGGCGGCAGCCCTGCCGCGTCGCTCGCCGCGAGTGCCGCGTCAAGCGCCTCGTCCGGCTGGACCAGGGTGTCGGTGATGTAACGGTCGACGTCCTGCCAGAGCCTGCTGGCCATCAGCCGGGAGCCGGTATGACGCGGAAGGTGGCCTCGAACAGAGCGCTCTCCTCGGGGTCGGTCAGCGCGCCGCCGAGCGACTTGGCGCGGCCGTAGTGTGTGCCGTGCAGCGAACGCTCGTCATTCACCGCCGCGGCGTGCGCCAGCACCGCATGGGCGAGCGCGATCTCCCACGCGGGACTGTCCTCGCGGGAGCGCACCAGGGCGAAAACCTGGCGCGCATATTGCAACGCCCGCTCGCCGTCGCCCACCAGCGCATACGCGTGAGCGAGCAGCACCGTCGCGCGGACGTGATCGAGCCCGGCAGTGGCTTCGACCCAATGCGCGGCCGCGGCCTGGGCGCAACGCAGCATCTCCTTGTCCTCGGCGGGCGTGCGCGAGTCCTGCTGCGCGAGTTGCCAGGCGCGCTTTTCTTCGGCGCTCGCGTCGTCAGACATCGCTCGTCAGAGCGCGCCGATCACCGCAGCGGTGACGTCGCGCGTGCGGGCGTTGCCGCCGAGGTCCGGCGTAAATACTTTCCTTGCCGTGACGGACTCCACCGCCTTCATGATGCGCGCCGCCGCCCGCGCTTCGCCCAGGTGCTCGAGCATCAGCGACGCGGTCCAGAAGGTGGCGATCGGGTTGGCGATGCCTTTGCCGGTGATGTCGAAGGCCGAGCCGTGGATCGGCTCGAACATCGATGGGAACTTGCGCTCGGGGTTCAGGTTGGCCGTGGGCGCGACGCCGAGCGACCCCGAGAGCGCCGCCGCCAGGTCCGAGAGGATGTCGGCGTGCAGGTTGGACGCCACGGCGGTGTCGATCGCGGCGGGATTCAGCACCATGCGCGTGGTCATGGCGTCGACCAGGATGCGCTCGGTCTTCACCTCCGGGAAGTCCTTCGCCACCGCATAGAAAAGCTCATCCCACAGCACCATGCCGTGGCGCTGCGCATTCGATTTGGTCACCAGCGTGAGATGCTTTCTCGGGCGCTTGCGCGCCAGCTCGAAAGCGAAGCGATGGATGCGTTCGACGCCGCTGCGCGTGAAGGTGGACACTTCCAGCGCCACTTCGTTGTCCAGGCCGGTGTGCACACGGCCACCGGCGCCGGAGTATTCGCCTTCGGTGTTCTCGCGCACGATGACCCAGTCGATGCCGTCAGCGTTTTTCATGGGGCTGCCCACGCCCGGCAGCACGCGCGCGGGTCGCACGTTGGCGTACTGATCGAAGCCCTGGCAGATCGGCAGGCGCAATCCCCAGAGCGAGACATGGTCGGGCACATCGGGCGCACCGACGGCGCCGAAGAAAATGGCGTCGAAGCGCTTGAGCTTTTCCAGCCCGCCTTCGGGAATGTAGCGCCCGGTCTGCTGGTAGAGCTTCGAGCTCCAGTCGAAGTGCTCGAACTCGAGGCGGAAGTCGCCGGCGACGGTCTTCAGCAGCTCGATGCCGGCGGGGATCACCTCGTTACCGATACCGTCGCCGGGGATCGCGGCGATCCGGTAGGTCTTCACGCAGCGACTTTGGACTGCGCGCGCACCGCTTCGGCCACCGCGGCGCCGACCTCGGAGGTGCTCGCCTTGCCCTTCATGTCCGGCGTGTGCGGGCCGTCGATGATCACCTGCTCGATGGCACGCAGGATGTCCGCCGCGGCCTCGCGATGGCCGAGATGCTCGAGCATCAGCGCGCCCGACCAGATGGTGGCGAGCGGGTTGGCGATCTTTTTGCCCGCGATATCGGGCGCCGAGCCGTGCACCGGCTCGAAGATCGAGGGCGCGGTGCGCTCGGGGTTGATGTTGCCCGAGGCGGCGATGCCGATGGTGCCGGCGGTCGCGGGGCCGAGGTCCGACAGGATGTCGCCGAAAAGATTCGAGGCGACGATCACGTCGAAGCGGTCGGGGTTGAGCACCATCTGGATGGTGAGGCCGTCGACGTGGTACTGGTCGGTGCGCACGTCGGGATAGTTCTTGGCCATCGCCGCAAAGCGCTCGTCCCAGTACGGCATGGTGATCGAGATGCCGTTGGACTTGGTGGCCGAGGTGAGATGTTTCTTCCGCGTGCGCGCCAGCTCGAAGGCGTACTTCATGATGCGGTCGGTGCCTTTGCGCGAGAACGTGGCGAGCTGCGTCACGACCTCGCGCTCGGTGCCTTCGTACATGCGGCCGCCGACGTTGCCGTACTCACCCTCGGTGTTCTCGCGGATCACGAAGTAATCGATGTCGCCCGGCTTGCGCCCGGCGAGCGGGCAGGGCATGCCTTTGAACAGGCGCACGGGGCGCAGATTCACGTAGAGGTCGAACCAGCGCCGGAAGTTGATCAGCAATCCCCACACCGCGATGTGGTCGGGCACCAGCGCGGGATTACCGACGGCACCGAAATAGACCGCGTCGAACTTGCGCAGGATCTCGGCGGCGTCGTCGGGGCACATTTTGCCGTGCGCCTGGTACCAGTCGCAGCTCCAGGGGAATTCTTTCCAGGCGAATTTCAAGCCGTGGCGCGCGCCGACCGCCTCGAGCACGCGAACGCCTTCCGGGATCACTTCGCGGCCGATGCCGTCGCCCGGGATGACCGCTATCCGATGTTCTTTCATGGCCGGCAGTATATAGAATCGGCCATGAAATTCGCTGCGCTCGAAACCTCGAGCGAGTGGTGCTCGGTCGCGATTTCCGTGCGCGGCGAGATCGCGGCGCTCGAGCGCCGCGCCGGCCACCGGCACTCCGAGCTCGCGCTGCCGATGCTCGAAGAGCTGCTGAAAAACTTCGGCTTGAGCATTGCGGAGCTCGACGCGGTGGCTTTCGGCGCGGGACCCGGCGCCTTCACCGGCCTGCGGATTGCATGTGCACTGGCGCAAGGACTGGCGCTCGCGCGCGGCCTGCCGGTGATCGGCATCTCGTCGCTCGAAGCGATTGCGCAGGAAGCGGGCGCTGCGCGCGTCGTCGCCTGCATCGATGCGAGGATGCGCGAAGTGTATTATGCGGCGCTCGAATACGACGGTACGCGGTGGCGCGAAGTGATCGCCGCGCAATGCGTGGCACCACAAGCGGCGCCGCGGCCGCCGGGCGAGGGCTGGATCGGCGCCGGAAATGGCTTCGCAGCGTACGGCAACTTAGGATTGCAAAGCGTGCTGCCGGAAGTACATCCGAGCGCGATCGCCGTGGCACAGTTGGCGGCGCCGCGGCTCGCAGCCGGCGAGGGCGTGGATGCGGCGTTGGCGGTGCCGGTGTACCTCAGAGATAAAGTGGCGTTCACCCAACGAGAGCTGGAAAGTCGATGAGCGCGGTCCTCAAGGATCTCCCCGAGCTCGAGCCGATGCGCGAAGGCGATCTCGCCGAAGTGATGGCGATCGAGAACGCGATCTACAGCCATCCGTGGACGCAGGGCAACTTCGCCGATTCGCTGCGCGCCGGCTACGAATGCCGCACCTGGCGGCTGGCCGGCGAGCTGGTCGGCTATTTCGTCCTGATGGCCGCGGCCGGCGAGGCGCACCTTCTCAACCTCTCGATCGCCGAGCCGCACCAGCGGCGCGGTCACGGCGCGGCGCTGTTGCAGGAAGCGGCGGGGCTTGCGCGCAAGCTCGGCGCGCAAAACGTGTTCCTCGAAGTGCGGCCGAGCAACCGGGCGGCGCAGGGCCTCTATACGCGCTTCGGCTTTCGCAAAGTTGCGGTGCGCCGCGGCTACTACCCGGCGCACAGCGGGCGCGAGGACGCGCTCGTGCTCTCGCTTCCCCTGTGAGCCGCAGGGAAGAAGTGTTGGCTGAAATGGGCCTCGCGCCGATCTGGCGCCTGCGCAAGCGTCCCGTGGAACCCGCTGTCGTGCAGCCGGGATGGATAGAGCTGAAACAGGCGGTCCCGGCGTGCACCGCATGCGGCCTGCACAAATCGCGCACCCAGACGGTCTTCGGTGTCGGCGACGAGAACGCCGACTGGCTGCTGATCGGCGAGGCGCCCGGCGCCGAGGAAGACCGGCTCGGCGACCCGTTCGTCGGCCAGGCGGGCAAGCTGCTCGACAACATGCTCGCCGCGATCGGACTCAAGCGCGGCGAGAACGTCTACATTGCCAACGTGCTCAAGTGCCGGCCGCCGGGCAACCGCAATCCCGAGCCCGACGAAGTCGCGAAGTGCACGCCGTTTCTCAAGCAGCAGATCGGCTTGATCCAGCCGAAGCTGATCATCGCCATGGGACGCTTCGCCGCGCAGACGCTGCTCTCGAGCGATGCGAGCATCGCCAGCCTGCGCGGCCGCGTGTTCCGCTACGAGGGCGTGCCGCTGATCGTCACCTACCATCCGGCGTATCTGCTGCGCACCCTGCCGGACAAGGCGAAGGCCTGGGCGGACCTGCTCTTCGCCCGCAAGACGATGCAATCGCTTTAGGTGCCTCTACCCTGCTTTTATGTTCCTCTACCCCACAGCCCGCAGTAGCGCCGCGTAACGAACGGCAGGTTGTTCTCGTAGCCCGGCCACTTCTCGTACTTCGGCAGCTTCACTTCCTTTTCGGCGGGCTCCCAGCATTTGCCTTCGCGCGCCGCCGCCTTCACCGCGGCTGAAGCGTCCTGCAGGAAGCTGAGCTGGTCCTGCGCGTCCTGCTTGGTGCCGAGGCGCCCACCCGGCGCACCCGGGTGTCCCGGGATCAAGCGCTCCCAGTCCATCGCGAGCACGCGCTTGATCGCCTCTTCGGCTTCGAGCGGATAGAAGTCGATCATGCCGCGGCCCGGGATCGAGCCGACCGGCAGGAAGTCGACCACGAAGACGATCTTCTCTTTCGGCAGCCGCATCACGATGCTGCTGTCGGAGTGGTTCAGGCCGATGTAGGTGAGCTCGAGCGCGGTGCCGCCCAGCCTGAGCGTGCGCTGCTTGTCGAAGGTTTCGTCGGGCAGCGGCGTGTCCGGGTCGCCGAGCCGCTCGAGGCGCTGCTTCGCACGCCGGTGCGCGATGATGGTGGCGCCCGCGTCCTTGAACGGCTTGCCGCCGGCGATGTGATCGTAGTGGTGGTGGCTGTAGACGAGGTACTTGATCGGCTGATCGGTAACCTTGCGAATCTCCTCGATATAGGTGTTCACCATCGGCAGCTGGCCGTAGCCCGCCGGGTCGGTCGCGATGACGCCCGCCTTGGTGACGACGAACATCGACTGCCGGTTGCCGGCGCGGAAGATGTAGACGTTGTCGGTGCCTTCGACCTTGGTGGTCGCATAAGGCGCTTGCTGAGCGATTGCCAGCGCGCTGGTGACGAGGCCGAGCGCGGCGAATGCGATCTGCTTCATGTTCTCCTCCCCCTGGATGACCTACGTACCGAAACAACTGCGGAGGGAGTTTATTCCTTGCGCCGCGCAGGATGGGGGTCTTCAGCGCGGGCGAAGGCGAGCAGGCGATCGATCTCCTCCGCGTGCACCCGGCGATTGTGCGAGAACCACAACTGCACCAGCCCCATGGTGCAGGCGACGAACAGCCCGAACACCGTGATGACTACATAAATGGAGTGCCCGACGTTCAGGAGCAGCGAGTACAGCGCGATCATGATCAGGATCGAGGTGTTCTCGTTGAAGTTCTGCACCGCGATCGAGCGACCGGCGCCGACCAGGTGATGGCCGCGATGCTGCAGGAGGGCGTTCATCGGCACCACGAAAAAGCCGGCCATCGCGCCGATCACGATCATGACGCCGACCGCGAGCCAGACCTGGGTGACGAAGTTCATCACGATGACGACCAGGCCCATCGCGATGCCGAGCGGAATCACCCGTACCGCGCGGTCGAGCGACACCCAGGCCGAGGCGAGCACCGCGCCGATCGCGATGCCGACCGCGCTCACCCCTTGCAGGATCGCGGCCTTCGACAGATCGAAGCCGAGCGACGAGCGCGCCCATTCGATGACGATGAACTGCAGCGTCGCGCCCGCGCCCCAGAAGAGCGTGGTGACGGCAAGCGAGATCTGGCCGAGGCGGTCCTTCCAGAGCTGCGAGACGCAGCGCGCGAAGTCGCGCAGCGTCTCGAATGGATCGGCCGGCAGGTGCTTGAGGGTCACGCCGGTGCGCGGCACCTCGAGGTTGAACAGGGCGGCGACCGCGTACACGACGACGATCAGCGCAATCGCCGCCTCGGCCGGCGTATCGACTGGCGTGTCGATGAATGGAAAGTCGAGGTGCAGCAGCACCCCGGAGACGTTGGCATGCAGCAGGATGCCGCCGAGCATGGTGCCGAGGATGATGGAGGCCACCGTCAGGCCCTCGATCCAGCCGTTGGCGACAACCAGCTGCCGGTGCGGCAGGTATTCGGTGAGGATGCCGTACTTCGCGGGCGAATAGGCGGCGGCGCCGAGCCCGACGACCGCGTAGGCGGCGAGCGGATCGACGCCCCACAGCATCAGCACGCAGCCGACGATCTTAACGCTGTTGGCGAGGAACATCACCTGGCCCTTCGGCAGGCGATCGGCAAAGGCGCCGACATACGGCGCGAGCACCACGTAGGAGGCGACGAAGAAGAATTTGAGGTAAGGCGTGAGCCACGACGGCGCATCTGCTTGCATCAGCAGCGCGATCGCGGCCACGAGCAGCGCATTGTCGGCGAGCGACGAGAAGAACTGCGCCCCCATGATGATGTAGAAGCCTTTGTTCACGTTCCTTTCTGAGCGCAGGCAACGCCAGCGTTTCGGGCGCGCGCGTTTATAGCACAATAGGGAAAATGCCACGGCCGATCCGCGCCGCCATCTCGGCGGGCGCTCTCGCACACAATTTGCGCGTTGCGCGAATTCATGCCGCCGGCGCAAAAGTCTGGGCGGTGATCAAGGCGAATGCTTACGGCCACGGCCTGGAGCGCACCGCGCGCGCCCTGCAGGCCGCCGACGGTTTCGCGGTGCTCGACTTCCAGGAGGCGGACCGGCTGCGCCTGGCCGGCGTCGCAAAGCCGATCCTGATGCTCGAAGGCGTGTTCAACAGCGCGGATATGCCGCTGCTGCACAAATATGCGCTGACGCCGGTGATCCACAACGCCGCGCAGCTGGAGATGCTGCGCGCTCTGACGGGGAAGATCGATGTGTATTTGAAGGCGAACAGCGGCATGAACCGTCTGGGCTTCACCGCCGAAACCCTCGGCGCGAGCTATCAGGCGCTCCGCGAGCATCCGAGAATCGGGACGATTACGCTGATGACGCATTTCGCCGACGCCGATGGTGCAACGGGGGTCAAGGCGCAGTTCGAATGGTTCGGTGAAATGACAAAATCTTTCGCCGGACCGCGTTCGCTCGCCAATTCGGCGGCGCTCATCAGCTTCCCGGAAACGCACGCCGACTGGGTGCGGCCAGGCATCATGCTTTATGGCTGTTCGCCCTTTGGTTACATGAGTGCCGATCTCCGCGCAGACGCGCTCGGCCTCAAGCCGGCGATGACGCTGACCAGCGAGATCATTGCGACGCAGCATTTGCATGCCGGGGAGCGCCTCGGCTACGGTTTTTCGTACGAGGCCTCAGGCGAGCTCGACATCGGCGTCGTCGCCTGCGGCTACGCTGACGGCTATCCGCGCCACGCTCCCGTCGGTACGCCGGTGCTGGTCAACGGCAAGCGCAGCCGCATCGTTGGTCGGGTATCGATGGACATGATCACGGTCGACATCAGCGATATGCCGGAAGCCGGGATCGGCACGCCGGTCACGCTGTGGGGCGAGGGACTCTCCGCCGACGAGGTCGCCGCCGCTGCAGGAACGCTGAGCTACGAGCTGCTCTGTGCGCTTGCGCCGCGCGTGCCGGTCGCCGAGGTGGCCTGATGTTGCGGGTTACTTTCTGATATGGCGCGCGCGAAAAGCGCCTACGTTTGCGCCGAATGCGGCGCTTCTGCGCTGCAATGGTTCGGCAGCTGCCCCTCCTGCGGTGTCGCGGGCAGCCTGACCGAGACCGCGATCGAGAAGAATACGCCGCACCGCTATGCGGCGCAGGCGGTCAAGGCGATCGCGCTCGAGACGGTGGACGCCAAGGAGCTCGAGCGCATCGCGAGCGGCCTGCCCGAGCTCGACCGGGCGCTGGGCGGCGGCCTGGTGGCGGGGCAAGTGGCGCTGCTCGGCGGCGATCCGGGCATCGGTAAATCGACGCTGCTTCTGCAGGCATTGCACGCGATCTCCGCCAATTTGCCCGGGCTCTACGTGAGCGGCGAAGAATCGACCGAGCAGATCGCCATGCGGGCGCGGCGCCTTGCATTGCAATCGGGCGCGTTGCAGCTGCTTGCCGAGACGCAGCTCGAGCGCATCATCGCTTCGCTCGATGCCGGCAGGCCGCGCGTCGCGGTGATCGACTCGATCCAGACGCTCTGGTCCGAGACGCTGCAGTCGGCGCCCGGGTCGGTGGCGCAGGTGCGCGAATGCGCCGCACAGCTCACGCGCCATGCGAAGCGCAACGGCATCGCTCTCCTGCTGATCGGCCATGTCACCAAGGAAGGCGCCATTGCCGGCCCGCGTGTGCTCGAGCACATCGTCGACACCGTGCTCTATTTCGAAGGCGATCCGCATTCGTCGTTCCGCCTGGTGCGCGCGGTAAAGAACCGCTTCGGCGCGGTGAACGAGCTCGGCGTCTTCGCCATGACCGAGAAAGGCCTGCGCGGCGTCAACAACCCGTCGGCGCTTTTCCTGTCGACGCACGAAAAGCCGGTCGCCGGCTCCTGCGTGCTCATCACCATCGAAGGCACGCGTCCGCTGCTGGTCGAGATCCAGGCGCTGGTCGACGCGGCACACGCCCCGAATCCGCGGCGCCTGTGCGTCGGCCTGGAGCAGAACCGGCTCGCGCTGCTGCTCGCGGTGCTGCATCGGCACGCCGGCATCGCCACCTGGGAGCAGGACGTCTTCGTGAATGCCGTCGGCGGGGTGCGCATCGCCGAGCCGGCGGCCGACCTTGCCGTTTCATTAGCCGTGGTCTCCTCGCTGACGGATCGGCCGATCGCGGAGAAGGTCGCCGTGTTCGGCGAGATCGGCCTCGCCGGGGAAGTGCGTCCCGCGCCGCGCGGTCAGGAACGCCTGCGCGAAGCGGCCAAGCTCGGCTTCCAGAAAGTCATCATCCCGCGGGCGAATATGCCAAAGGCAAAGATTCCAAACCTGGACGTGCTGCCGGTCGAGCGCGTTGACCAGGCGGTTCAG
>DASWER010000436.1:0-6631 GCA_036394655.1 Burkholderiales bacterium | reverse complement strand
CTGCCCGGGCCCCTGGATCAGCACGCTCGAGTTGTAGCCGACGCCGCCGTCGAACAGCGACCACTCGACGCCGTTCGCCATCGGCGTCACCAGCCCCGCCAATTCGGCCGATACGCCCTTCGGCACTTGGTGCACCACGGCATTCCACGGCAGGTATACATATTGTGCGAAGCCGCCCCACAGATGCGGCGCGCGCTCGGCCGAGGTGTAGCCGTAGCGGATGCCCTCCGGGTTGTTGCGCCAGTCGGTGTTCTCGCAGTGGCGATACTGTCCGGCATGGCACCACTCGCACTTGCCGCACATCACGTAGTGCTCGACGAAGACCAGGTCGCCCTCTTTGAATCCTTTCCTGCGGACGAATTCGCGCCCCGCCTTGGCAATGACGCCGATGTTCTCGTGGCCCATGATCACCGGAGCGGCGGAGGGCGGCGTCTTGTAGAGCTTGACGTCGGTGCCGCAGATGCCGGCGACCTCCATTTTCATGAGCGCGCTGTCCTCCGGAATCTCCGGCATCGGATATTCGCGGATCTCGGTCTTGCCCGGCGCCGTCCTCACTGCTGCGAGTACTTTCTCCATAATGGGCGAGTTTCTCATGCTTGCACCGTCAAACCGGGCTGACGTCGCCTCCCAGGTCAAGAAGTGGACGCGCGAGCGCTTCGGCGACGTGACGGTGCTCGTCTCGGAGGTGGAGAGCGCCACGCCGGGCTTTCCTGCACTGCACACAGTGGTCGCGTTCTGGACGGCGGAACGAAAGCACTACCACTTCCGCATCTTCAAGCCCCTGGAAAATGTACAAGCAGACGACCTGCCGCCGAGCTGGTATCGCGACGCGCTCGCCGTGACGCCGGGAATCGACTGCGGCTGCTGCTAGCCGCCGTTCCGAGATACGGAACGGTCTTCCACTTTCGCGGCCGATGCCTTAGGCTTGTCACCAAGGAGGAGGAACCATGGCCGTAGCCACCCGCACGAAACCGCAAATAGCGACGATGAATGCCGTGCACGACCTGCCGGTGCTGGTCGCGCGCGACGAGGGATATTTCAAGGACGAAGGGCTCGATCTCGAGTTCGTCACCACGCCCGGCATGGCGCAGGTGACCACCTCGCACTTCGTCAAGTTCGACTCGGTGTTCGACCGGCCGCTCGACTCGGTCTACAACGAAGGCGGCATCGACCAGTACCGCATGTGCGAGTGGGGCATCATGAAGCGCGCGGTGGAAGCCAATGCGCAGGGCCTGCGCGGCCGCAAGATCGTGGCGCTCGGCGCCTCGATGTCCAAGTTCGCGATCGTGGTGCACCCCGATTCCAAGATCTACGAGCCCGAGATGCTGAAGGACAAGCAGATCGCGGTGACGCCGAACAACGGCTCGGACTTCACCACCCTCAAGATGATCGAAGGCTTCCTCGAGCCCGAGCACGTCAAGCGCACCAACGCCGGCTCGATGCTCAAGCGCCTCGAGGCGGTGCGCGACAAGAAGGTCGCCGCCGCGAGCCTGATGGAGCCGTGGATCAGCGTGGCGCAGAAGTGGGGCATGCGCATCCTGATCGAGTCGCACTCCACCCGCGCCGAAGCGGCGGGCGACGATCTCGACGGCGAGACGCTCAAGAAGATGTTCCGCGCGCAGGCCCGCGCCGTCGAGAAGATCGAGAAGGATCCGCGGCCCTACATCCACTACTTCATCCGCGAGACCGGCGGCCTGCTCAAGCCCGAGGAGTTCCAGACCTGGCGCCTGCTGCACGGCGCACCGACGCCTTACACGCGCGAGCGCTGGGACGATACCTATCGCTGGACGGTGAAGTGGAACATGACCGTGCCCACCGCGACCTACGAGAACACGGTGGACAACCGCGCCTGGGAATAACGCCTACAGCCGGGGTCAGGTCTTGCATTGACGCAAATGCGTGAATGCAAGATCTGACCCCTTCATTACGAGACGCCGATGAGAAAAGTCAGAGCATCGATGATGAACGCGATCCACGACCTGCCGCTGCTCGTGGCGCGCGACGAAGGCTTCTTCCGCGACCAGGGCCTCGACGTCGAGATCATCACGACGCCGGGCTCGGGGCAGAAGGACTCCGATCACCAGGCGCTGCGCTCCAACATCTTCGACCGCACGATGGAAGCGCTGTACGAGCAAGGTGCCTGCGACCAGTTCCGCATGTGCGAGTGGGGCATCATGAAGCGCGCGGTCGAGTCGAACGTGGAGAAGGGTCACCGCCCGGCGAAGATCGTGGCGCTCGGCTCGGCGATGTCGACCTTCGCCATCGTCACCGATCCGAAGGCCGGCATCTACGAGCCCGAACAACTCAAAAACAGACCGATCGGCGTAAGTCCATTCAATGGCTCGCATTTCACGACGTTGAAACTGCTCGAGGGCTTCCTCAAGCGCGAGCAGATCCAGACCAAGTTCGCCGGCACCATGCGCGAGCGCATCGAGGCGCTGAAGCGCGGCGAAGTCGCGGCGATCAGCCTGATGGAGCCGTGGATCAGCGTCGCCGAGAAGCAGGGCCTGCGCGTGCTGATGGAGTCGCACTCCACGCGCAGCGAAGCCGCCGGCGACGAGCTCGACGGTCCGACGCTGCACAAGATGTTCCTCGCCGAAGGCGAGGCCGCGCGCGCCATCGACAAGAACCCGGCGAAATATGCGCACTACCTGGTGCAGGAAGCCGGCGGCATGCTCGAGCTGAAGGATCTCAAGCTCGCGCGCATCCTCAACGCCCCGCCCGAGCCTTATACCAAGGAGCGCTTCCAGCACACCTACGAGTGGACGCGCGACTGGGGCCTGGTGCCCGCCGGCGCGACGTACGAAAACACCGTCGACAACCGCGCCTGGCAGTAAATAGGGACAGACCCCATTTTTCTCAACGGCATATGATTCTCATATGAGAAAAATGGGGTCTGTCCCCATTTTCTTGGCCTTGGCCCTTGCGGCCGGCGTCCTCCAGGCCCAGGACAAACTCCCGCTCATCAAGGTTGTCGCCACCGGCGGCACCATCGCCAACACGCCGTCGGGACGGCTGCACGCTGGGGAGGTCGCAGAGGCGATTCCACAGTTGAAGAAGGTGGCGCGGCTCGAGGTCGAGGAAGTGATCCGCGTCGGCTCGAGCGCGATCACCGTCGAGAACTGGCTGACGCTCGCGCGGCGCATCAACGAGATCCTGGCGCGCGAGCCCGAGGTGGCGGGCATCGTCGTGACACATGGTTCCAACACCGTCGAAGAGACGGCCTACTTCCTGCACCTCACGGTCAAGACCAACAAGCCGATCGTCCTCACCGCCGCGCAGCGCCAGTTCAGCACGCTGAGCTCCGACAGCCCGAAGAACTTCCTGCAGGCAGTGCGCGTCGCCGCTGCCGACGAGGCCCGCGGCAAAGGCGCGCTGGTGGTGACGAACGACGTGATCAACGCCGCGCGCGACGTCAGCAAGAACATCAGCTACCGCCTCGAGACCTACAGCAGCCGCGACATCGGCGCGCTCGGCTTCGTCGACGAGGACCGCGTCACGTTCTACCGCACGCCGACCCGCCCCGCGGCCGCCTTCGACCTCGCGCGCGTGCAGAAGCTGCCGCGCGTCGACATCATCTACACGTATGCCGGCGCCGATGGCGCACTGGTCGACGCCGCGGTGGCGCAAGCGAAGGCCGACGGCCTCGTCATCGCCGGTTTTCCGACCGGCTCCGGCACGCCGGCAATGGACGAGGCCGTGAAGCGCCATGCCGCCAACGGCGTGCCGATCGTGATGACCAACCGCGGCGGCATGGGGCGCGTAACCGACACGGCGGGTCGGGTAGGCGAGAAGCGGCCGCTCATCTGGGGCGACAACCTCACGCCGCAGAAGGCGCGCATCCTGCTCATGCTCGCGCTCACGCGCACGCGCGACGCGGCCGAGCTGCAGAAGATCTTCGAGACCTACTGATCGCCTGACCCCGACCGAGACAGTCGCCGCGTCGCCCAGCGCAATCCAGCGCCTGAGGCTCTATCACGCGCGGCACGAGGGCCGCGTCGCGGCGCTGTTCTTCACCGGCGGCTTCATGCTCGACACGCTCGCGATCGGCCGGGTCGACTCCTGGCACATGATCGCGCAGCAGACCTCCTACCTCGCGATCGTCACGGCCGTGCTGACGCAGATGTTCTTCGTGCCCGACGCGCCGGCGGTCGAAGGCCTGCCGCCGGTCAAGCGCTTCTACTACCGCCACCGCCTCGCGGTCCTGAGCTTCTTCCTCGGCACCCTGCTCAACCTGTACACGCTCTTCTTCTTCAAGAGCTCATCGCTGCTCGTCTCGTTCTCCTTCATGCTGGTGATGATCGCTCTCCTGCTCGCGAACGAGTTCGGACCGCTCAAGCGGTTGGGGCTGTCCTTCAAGTTTGCCCTGCTCAGCCTGTGCGGGCTGTCTTTCTGCGCGACCGTCGTGCCGGTGATCTTCGGCCAGGTCGGTACGGCGATCTTCCTGGCGTCGATGGCGGTCGGCTGCCTGCCGATGCTGGCCCTCGCTGCGTGGATCAGGCAACGCGCGCCGGAGCGCTTCGCGGCGGCGCGCAACCAGATGCTCGTGCCGTTCGGCGTGATGCTGATCGTGTTTCTCGGCGCGTACCTTCTGCGGGTGATTCCGCCGGTGCCGCTGTCGATTCCCTTCATCGGGGTGTATCACTCGGTCGAGCGGACGCAGGACGGTTACCGGGTGAGCCATGAGCGCCCGGCGTGGGCCTTCTGGTGGAACGGCGACCAGGAATTCCGCGCCCAGCCCGGCGACCGGGTCTACGTGTTCTTCCGTATCTTCTCGCCGGCGAGCTTCGCCGACGAAGTGCGCATGCGCTGGTTTCACCGCCAGGAGCGCGGTTGGGCGCTGCAGGACACGATCCCGATCAAGATCGTCGGCGGGCGCGCCGAAGGCTTCCGCGGCTACGGCTTCAAGTCGAAGTACCAGCCGGGCGCGTGGAAAGTGCAGATCGAGACCACCGACGGGCGCGAGATCGGACGGGTGTACTTCGATGTCGAGCCGGTTCCTGCCTCACCGCGCAGCTTTACGGTCGACATCCACTAGAAATTGAAGGAGGCGGGGAGGCGCCGTCGCCTCCGTCTGGCCCTCGGGCAGAACGTCCCAGTACTCCGACTTCGGCAAGCACTCTTCGAGGTAGCGCGCGGCCGAAGTGGCGTGCGATTCGTCCCTCCCGGGAACGATCAGCGCCGGAATATCGAGCTTGAAGAGCTGCTCCGGCTCGGCGCCGGGCGAGGTGTCGCGATTGAACAGGGCCTTTGCCATGCGCTCGACGAGCGGGCTGTATTTGCCGGCGTCCTGCTTCGCAAAGGCGTCGGCAAAGGCGCGATCGGTACGAATCGGCGACGCCCAGGGCCCGCCGCGCGGATCGGCGTTGAAGGCCTTGCCCTCCTTGTGCACGTGCGCCACCACGCCCTCCAAACCGGATTGTTTGACGAAAGCCAGATGGTCCGCGAAACGCTGGTGCGCCTTGATGCGGTACTTCGCGCCGCCGACCGGCCACCACAGCAGCATGCTTAGAGTGGCCTGCGGATAGGCGACCGCGAACGCCATCACCGCCGAGCAGCCCATGCAACCGCCGATGAGGTGCGCGCGCTCGATGCCGAGGTGCTCGAGCAGTCCCTTGCCCTGCTTGGCGTAGTGCGCCCAGGTGATCGGCTCGATGCGCCCGCCCGACTGGCCGCACTCGCGCCGGTCGAAGGCGATGCAGCGATACTTCTTCGGCAGGTGCTCGAGCAGCTTGACGCGCGCATACACGCCCTGCGTGCGCCACTTGTCGATCGTCGCGTCGAAGCCGCCGGGCGCATACATGAGGAGCGGCGGCCCTTCGCCGATCACCTCGTAGTGGGTCGCAATGCCGTCGATGACCGCCTTAGCCACGCTGCCCCTTGATCTGGCGCCCCGCGCGCACGTCGGCCGCGTAGCCGCTGAGGGCTTCGAGGGAGATGCGGGCAACGTTGGCATAAGTCTCGGCGCTCGAGTCGAGCCAGCTCGCCGCATAGCCGATCGCGGCGTGCGCCATGCGCATGCGCCCGTCGAGCCACGGACCGCCGCCGAGGCCGCCGATCACCGGGATCGACACCGCCTTTGCCACTGCGGCGCCGGCCTCGGGCCCCGAATGCCGGAAGTCGAGCACCGCCGCTCCCGCCTGCTCCAGCGCCTTGGCGCGTGCCACCAGCTCGGCGTCGGCCTGGCCGCCGCCATGAAACTCGGCGAACACCGCGATACCCGAGCGCACCATGGTGCGCACCGTATCGGGCGTGCCATTGACCTTGATCATGTCGGCGCCGCCCTCCTTCACGAAGCGCATCGCCGCCTCCGGCGACGCGGTCGCCGGCAGGTCGCAGCTCAGCAGCGCGCGCTTCACGCCGCGGCGCACGGCCTTGCAGACGATGAGCAGCTCATCGACCGTCACCTCGTTCTCGGTGGCGTGGCCCCACAGGTTCTTGCCTACGGAATCGCCCACCGACACCAGGTCGACGCCGGCGCGGTCGGCGATCTGCGCCATCGGCGTGTCCCAGGCGACCACGCCGACGATCTTGCGTCCCTGGCGTTTCATTTCTTGCAGCGCGGAGATAGTGATCCGGTCCATGGTCAAACAGTACACTAAGCGCCCCATGATCATCGACATCCACGGTC
>DASWER010000435.1:0-3006 GCA_036394655.1 Burkholderiales bacterium | reverse complement strand
TTCGTGAACCGCGCCAAGGAACTCGGCGCGCTCAGCTTGCGTTACAAGATCCCCGCGATCCACACGCCGCCGGAGTTCGCCACGGCGGGAGGGCTGGTCAGCTACGCCGGTAGTCCCGAGGAGCAGCACCGGCTCGCCGGCATCTACACCGGGCGCGTCCTCAGAGGCGAGAAGCCGGCCGATCTGCCGGTTCAGCAGGTCAGCAAGATGCAGCTCTACGTCAACGCCAAGACCGCCAGGGCGCTTGGCCTTACCGTGCCGCAGTCGATCCTGCTTCGTGCCGACAAGGTGATCGAGTGAATCGGCGCGATGCGCTCCTTGCCTTGGCTGCGCTTGGTGCCGCGTCCGCGGCGCGCGCGCAGTCCGGGCGCTCGCGGAGCCTCGCGGTGCTGATGGGCTACGCCGAAGACGATCCGGTGGCGCAGACCCGCTTCGCCGCATTCAGGGAAGGGCTCGCGGCGCTGGGCTGGGTAGAAGGCAAGAACCTGAAGATGGAGGTGCGCTGGTCCGCCGGCGACCCGAATCAGGCCGCGGTGTTCGCGAAAGAGCTCGTCGCGCTCGCGCCCGACGCGATCCTGTCCAACACTACGCCGGTCACCGCCGCCCTGCAGCGGGAGACGCGATCCATCCCGATCGTGTTTACGGTGGTGTCCGATCCCGTGGGCAGCGGCTTCGTGCAGAACCTCTCGCGTCCCGGTGGAAACATCACCGGCCTGATCAATCTCGAAGCGTCGCTGGCGGAAAAGTGGGTGCAGCTCCTCTCCCAGGTCGCGCCGAAGGTGAAGCGCATGGCGGTGATGTTCAATACGCAGACCGCGCCGTATGCCGAATACTATTTGAAGCGCCTCAACGCCGCCGGCGACGCGGTGGGCGTGAAGACGTTCATCGCTACGGTGCGCAGGGAAAAAGACATCGACGAAGTCGTCACCACGCTGGGCCGCGAGCGCGGCAGCGGCCTCATCGTGATGACCGACAGCTACCTGCTGGTGAATCGCAAGCTGATCATCGCGGCCGCCGCGCGCAGGAAAGTGCCGACGATCTACTACACCGGCGACATGGTGTTGGAAGGCGGCCTGATCTCCTATGGCGTCGACGTGGTGGATCTCTTTCGCCGCGCCGCGCCCTACGTCGATCGCGTCCTGCGCGGCGCGAAGCCGGCGGACCTGCCGATCGAGCAGCCGAGCAAGTTCGAGATGTTCATCAACGCGAAGACTGCCAAGGCGCTCGGCCTCGCCATTCCGCAGTCGATGCTCCTGCGCGCGGACAAGGTGATCGAGTGAGGCGCATCGCCGGCCTGCTGTGCGCCCTCGCGCTGTCATTCGCGGCGTCCGCGCAGTCCGACGAGGTCTATCGCATCGGCATGCTCGAGACCACACCGGCGAGCGCCAATCGCGCCAATCTCAATGCGTTCCTGCAGGGACTTCGCGAAGCAGGCTACGTCCAAGGTCGGAACATCATCATCGACTACCGCTCGGCCGACGGTCAGTCGGGCCGGTTCCCGCAGCTTGCCGCCGACCTCGTGCGCGCGAAGGTGGACGTTATCGTGACGCGCGGCTCGACGGCCGCGCTCGCGGCCAGGAACGCCGGTCCGGGCCCCGTCGTGATGGCCACCTCGGCCGATCCGATCGCCGCCGGCGTGGTCAAGAGCCTCGCGCACCCCGGCGGCAACGTCACCGGCCTGACCACGCGCGTCAGCGAGCTCGCGGCGAAACGCCTCGCAGTGCTCAAGGAGTTCGTGCCCTCCGCGAGCCGCGTCGCGGCGTTGCTCAACCTGTCCAACTTGACCTCGCCCAGTGAGAGGCGGCAGATCGAGCGCGCTGCCAAGGCGCTGGGGCTGCAGCTCGTCATCCTGGATGTCAGCGATGCCGAAAAGCTCAGCGGGGCCCTTGAGGAAGCGAGGCGGCAGGGCGCCAAAGCGCTGTTGATCAACTCCGAGGCGGTGGTGATAGCGAACCGCACGACCATCATCGACTTCGCCAGGAAGCACCGGATGCCGGTGATGTATTCCGCGCGCGAATATGTCGAGGCCGGCGGACTGGTCGCCTATGGCGTGAATTATCCGCACCTCTATTACCGCGCCGCCTCCTATGTGGACAAGATCCTCAAGGGCGCGAAACCGGGCGATCTGCCGATCGGCAAGCCGACCAAGCTGAATCTGGTCATCAACGTCAGGGCGGCGACGGCGCTCGGAATCCCGATTCCGAGCCAGTTGCTTCTTCGCGCCGACGAGTTGATCCAATGAAACGCTTCGCGCTCTGGTTCCTGATGACGCTGAGCTTGTCCGCGCTCGCGCAGCAGTTTCCGTCGCGGCCGGTGAAGATCGTGGTGCCCACCACGCCCGGCGGCGCGACCGATGCGCTGTCGCGCTCGATCGGCGCGCGGCTCTCGGAGATCTGGGGCCAGCCGGTGGTGGTGGAGAACAAGCCCGGCGCGACGCAGATCATCGGCGGCGAGTACGTGGCGAAGTCGCCGCCCGACGGCTACACGCTGATCGTGTCGGACGCGGCGACCTTCATCATGAATCCGATCCTGCACAAGAACCTGTCGTACGACGGGCTGCGCGCCTTCACGCCGATCACGCTGCTGGTGCGCTTTCCATGGGTGGTTGCCATTCACCCCTCCGTGCCGGCGAACAATTTCCAGGAATTCGTCGCCTACGCGCGCACCAGGCCCGGCGTCATCTCCTACGGCTCGTTCGGCACCGGCTCCTCGGGCCACATCAGCGTCGACTACATGAAAAAGCTGCTGGGCATCGACATCGTCCACATTCCCTACAAGGGCGCCGGCCCCGCGGTCACGGATCTTCTGGCCGGCCAGATCCAGATGATGATGGTGACGCCGCTCTTGGTCGAGCCGCACGCACGCGCGGGCAAGCTCAAGCTGATTGCCGCGGCGACGCCGGCGCGCATCTCGCGCCTGCCGGATCTGCCGACGGTGAGCGAGTCGGGCGTGCCGGGCTACGAGGCCGGCACCTGGTTCGCGCTCGCCGGTCCCGCCGGCATGCCG
>DASWER010000434.1:0-2297 GCA_036394655.1 Burkholderiales bacterium | reverse complement strand
ACCGCGGTCAGCGTCTTGATGACCTCGAGCTTGACCGCCTCGATCATGGCGCCGAACAGCTCGAACGCCTCGCGCTTGTATTCCTGCTTCGGGTTTTTCTGCGCGTAGCCGCGCAGGTGGATGCCTTGGCGCAGGTGGTCGAGTGCCGCCAGGTGCTCGCGCCAGTGCGCATCGAGGATCTGCAGCATGACGTAGCGCTCGTACTGGCGGAACGAAGTCTCGGCGCCGGCCGGCAGCTTGGCGTCGTAGGCCGCCTGCGCCTTCTCGATGATGCGCGCGAGCAGAGTCTCGTCCTGCAGGTCGGGTTCGGCTTCAAGCCAGCGGCGCAGCGGCAGCTCGAGGTTGAACTCGGCCTTGAGCGCGGCTTCGAGGCCGGCGATGTCCCACTGCTCCTCGACGCTTTCGTCGGGAACGTACATGCGGAACATGTCGTTCAGCACGCCGCTGCGCAGGTCGGTGATGCGCGACGAGACATCGCTCGACTCGAGCACCTCGTTCCTCAGGGCATAGATGGTCCTGCGCTGGTCGTTGCTGACGTCGTCGTACTCGAGCAGCTGCTTGCGGATGTCGAAGTTCCTCGCTTCGACTTTTCTCTGCGCGCTCTCGATCGAGCGCGTCACCATGGCATGCTCGATCGCCTCGCCTTCGGGCATCTTCAGCATCACCATGATGCGGTTGATGCGCTCGCCGGCGAAGATGCGCAGCAGCGGGTCCTCGAGCGACATGTAGAAGCGCGAGCTGCCCGGGTCGCCCTGCCGCCCGGAGCGGCCGCGCAGCTGGTTGTCGATGCGGCGCGATTCGTGGCGCTCGGTGCCGATGATGTGCAGGCCGCCGGCTTTTACCACCTGGTCGTGCAGCGCCTGCCACTCGCCGCGCAGCTTGTCGACGCGGACGCGCTTTTCCTCCGGCGGCAGGTTTTCCGTCGCCTCGACCAGATCGCACTGCCTTTCGACGTTGCCGCCGAGCACGATGTCGGTGCCGCGCCCCGCCATGTTGGTCGCGATGGTGATCATCTTCGGGCGGCCGGCCTGAGACACGATCTCGGCCTCGCGCGCGTGCTGCTTGGCGTTCAGCACCTGGTGCGGCAGCTTTTCCTTGCCGAGCAGCCCGGAGATCAGCTCCGAGTTCTCGATCGAGGTGGTGCCGACGAGCACCGGCTGGTCGCGCTCGTAGCAGTCGCGGATGTCCTTGATCACCGCCTGGTACCTCTCCATGGCGGTGCGGTACACCTGGTCCTGGCGGTCGTTGCGCACCATCGGCATGTGGGTCGGGATCACCACCGTCTCGAGTCCGTAGATCTGCTGGAACTCGTAGGCCTCGGTGTCCGCGGTGCCGGTCATGCCGGCGAGCTTGCCGTACATGCGGAAGTAGTTCTGGAAGGTGATCGAGGCGAGCGTCTGGTTCTCGTTCTGGATCGCGACGTTCTCCTTCGCCTCGACCGCCTGGTGCAGGCCGTCGGACCAGCGCCGCCCCTGCATCAGGCGCCCGGTGAACTCATCGACGATCACCACCTCGCCGTTCTGCACCACATAGTGCTGGTCGCGGTGGAACAAGTGGTGCGCACGCAGCGCCGCGTAGAGGTGATGCACCAGGTTGATGTAGGCCGGTTCGTAGAGGCTCGCGCCCGCGGGCAGCATGCCGATGCGCGTGAGGATCTGCTCGGCTTTCTCGTGGCCGGCCTCCGACATGATGATCTGGTGGTTCTTCTCGTCGACGAAGAAGTCGCCCGGCGGCTCGGGCTGGTCGAGCTTCTTCTCTTCCTTCTGCCGCGTCAGCAGCGGCGCCACCTCGTTCATCTTGTAATAGATCTCGGTGCGATCCTCGGCCTGGCCCGAGATGATGAGCGGCGTGCGGGCTTCATCAATCAGGATCGAGTCGACCTCGTCGACGATGGCATAGGCGAGGCCGCGCTGAAAGCGCTCCTCGACGTGCATCGCCATGTTGTCGCGCAGGTAGTCGAAGCCGAACTCGTTGTTGGTGCCGTAGGTGATGTCGGCGGCGTAGGCCTTGCGCTTGTCCTCGGGCTCCATGTGCGGCAGGTTGACGCCGACCGAAAGCCCCAGGAAGTTGAAGATCTTGCCCATCCACTCGGCGTCGCGCCGCGCCAGGTAGTCGTTCACCGTGACGATGTGAACGCCTTTGCCGGTCAGCGCGTTGAGGTACGCGGGTAGCGTGGCGACCAGCGTCTTGCCCTCGCCGGTCTTCATCTCGGCGATCTTGCCGGCATTCAGCACCATGCCGCCGAGAAGCTGCACGTCGAAATGGCGCATGCGCAGCGTGCGCTTCGAGGCCTCGCG
>DASWER010000433.1:0-2055 GCA_036394655.1 Burkholderiales bacterium | reverse complement strand
GGGATGGCGGCACGCGGCTCACGGTGCGGCTCTGCTACGTGCCGCCGGCGGGCGCCTTCGGCCACGCCGTGGCGAGCCTGCTCGGCGCCGATCCCAAGAGCGAGATGGACGCCGACCTGATGCGCATGAAGAGCATGATCGAGACTGGCCGCGCGCCGCACGACGCGGCGCAACCGGTTTAAGAAACGGGCTGTCCCGCCTACGCGGCTTTGGCCTTTGCCGGACCGGCGCGGCTCATCAGCTCGCGCAGCACGAACGGCAGGATGCCGCCGTGCTTGTAGTAGTCGACCTCGATCGGCGTGTCGATGCGCGACTTGACGGTGATCTCGACCGCGCGGCCATCCGGCGGGGTGATGCGCAGCTTGAGCTCCTGCTGCGGATGGATGTCGTCGAGGCCGAGCACATCCACGGTCTCGTCGCCCTTGAGGCCGAGCGTCACGGCGGAATCGTTGCCGGAGAACTGCAGCGGCAGCACGCCCATGCCGACCAGGTTGGAGCGGTGGATGCGCTCGAAGCTGCGCGCGATCACCGCCTTCACGCCGAGGAGCTGCGTGCCTTTCGCCGCCCAGTCGCGCGATGAGCCGGTGCCGTACTCTTCACCGCCGAACACCACCGTCGGCGTGCCGTCGGCGATGTAGCGCATCGCGGCGTCGTAGATCGGCATCTCCTCGCCCTTGTAGAGGGTCATGCCGCCTTCCTTGCCGCCCAGCATCAAATTCTTGATCCGCACGTTGGCGAAGGTGCCGCGCATCATCACCTCGTGGTTGCCGCGGCGTGCGCCGTAGCTGTTGAAGTCGGCCACCGCGACGTCGTTCTCCTGCAGGAAGATGCCGGCCGGCGAGGTCGGCTTGATCGAGCCGGCGGGC
The DNA here is from genome assembly GCA_036394655.1 of Burkholderiales bacterium. Classification (GTDB taxonomy): domain Bacteria; phylum Pseudomonadota; class Gammaproteobacteria; order Burkholderiales; family SG8-39; genus SCGC-AG-212-J23. Next base: position 1,189 of record DASWER010000433.1, on the reverse strand, counting down.
GAGATGTGGTCGGTGGTCACCGAGTCGCCGAGCATTGCGAGCACCTTCGCGCCGCTCACGTTGCCCGGCCGGCTGGGCGTCATCGCGAAATCCTTGAAGAACGGCGGCTCCGCAATGTAGGTCGACGGCGGCCAGCTGTAGACCTGGCCGGTCGGCGCCGAAACCTTCTTCCACAGCGGATTGGTCTCGGCGAGATTGGCGTACAGCCTGCGGAACGTGTCCGGGTTCATCGCCAGCTTCATCAGCGCCTGGATCTCGTCGTGGCTCGGCCAGATATGGCCGATGAACACCTCGCGGCCGTCCTTGGTTTTGCCGAGCGGCTCGGTGCGGAAGTCCTTGAGCACCGAGCCCGCGATCGCGTACGCCACCACCAGCGGCGGCGAGGCGAGGAAGTTGGCGCGGATGTTGGGATGGATGCGCGCCTCGAAGTTGCGGTTGCCCGAGAGCACCGCCGAGCACACCAGATCGTTCTTGACCACCGCTTCCTCGATCGGCTGTGCGAGCGGTCCGGCATTGCCGATGCACGTGGTGCAGCCGTACGCCGAGAGGTAGAAGCCGAGCTTCTCCAGGTAGGGCAGCAGGCCGGCCTTGGTCAGGTACTCGGTGACCACGCGCGATCCGGGCGCGAGCGAAGTCTTGATGTGCGGCTTCACCGTAAGGCCGAGCTCTACCGCTTTCTTCGCCAGTAGCCCTGCCGCGAGCAGGACACCTGGGTTGCTCGTATTCGTACAGGAGGTTATGGCCGCGATAAGCACATCCCCGTTCTTGATCTCGGTGCCGTCATACGTCTTGTAGGGCTTGCGCAGATCCTCGGGTTTCTTGCCGAAACCATTTTCCTTCGGCGACGTGGTGAAGAGCTTGCCGAAGGTCGCCGACACCTTGTCGAGGTCGATGCGGTCCTGCGGCCGCTTCGGGCCGGCGAGCGAGGGCTTGATGCTCGACAGGTCGAGCTCGAGCTCCTGCGAATAATCAATTTGGCCTTGGCGCGGGATGCCGAACAGGCCCTGCGCCTTGAAGTAGTCGGCGAAGCGGTTCACCGCCTCGTCGGTGCGGCCGGTGCCGCGGAAATACTCGACGGTCTTCTGGTCCACCGGGAAGAAGCCCATCGTCGCGCCGTATTCCGGCGCCATGTTGGCGAGCGTCGCGCGGTCAGTGACGGAGAGCGACTCGGTGCCTTCGCCGTAGAACT
>DASWER010000432.1:0-1534 GCA_036394655.1 Burkholderiales bacterium | reverse complement strand
CACGTTCCAGCTTCTTGGGCGCGTGCTGCGCGAGGTCGAAGTCGCAACGCGCGAGCATGTCGTTGATCATGCCCTGCAGGCCCATGCGCTGGCCGTCTTCCGGCGAGTAGATGCGCGCCACGCCGTAGTCGTGCAGCTCCTTGATCTCGTCGGGCACGATCACGCCGCCGCCGCCGCCGAACACCTGGATGTGCGCGCCGCCGCGCGCCTTCAGGAGGTCGACCATGTACTTGAAGAACTCGATATGCCCGCCCTGGTAGGACGAGATGGCGATGCCCTGCACGTCTTCCTGGACCGCGGCGTTGACGATCTCCTCGACCGAGCGGTTGTGGCCGAGGTGGATCACCTCGACGCCCGAGCCCTGCAGGATGCGCCGCATGATGTTGATCGACGCGTCGTGGCCGTCGAACAGGCTCGCCGCGGTGACGAAGCGCACCTTGTGCTTCGCTTTGTAGACGAGCTTGGCGGAGTCCGACAGGTCGGTCATGGCGAAAGCCTAGTTTACGTTTACGTAAACGTCAATGCCTGCCGTTCAATCCCGATACGACGGGTCCCGGGCATCCACCAGGCGCAGGAGGGCGGCGAATACGTCATGGCAGGTGCGCGATTCGCTGTCGGACGTCTCGCCCAGCATGCGCCCGATCACGTCGGGCGAGAGCCGGTTGATGGCGCCACCCGCCTGCGCCGCGGCGATCTGCACATCGCAGGCGCGCTGCAGAGTCCACAGCCGCAAATACGCCTCGGCGACGCTCGTGCCCCACGCCAGCAAACCGTGGTTGCGCAGGATCATGACCTGCTTGTCGCCGAGATCGCGCACCAGGCTCTCACGCTCTGCCAGATCGACCGTCACGCCTTGCAACTCGTGGTAGGCGACGCGCCCGTGCAGCATGGCGCCATAGAAGTTGTCGCTGGAAAGCCCGTCCCTCAGGCAGGACACCGCCATGCCGTTGGTCGTGTGCGTATGCATCACGCAGTGCGCGTGCGCAGCGGCGCCGTGAATCGCCGAGTGGATCACGAAGCCGGCACGGTTCACCGGCCATTTCGACTCGCGCAGCACGTTGCCCTCGAGGTCGATCAGCACCAGGCTCGACGCGGTGATCTCGCGGTAATGCAGGCCGAAGGGATTGATCAGGAAGCGCGGCTCCACACCGGGCACGCGCAGCGTGATGTGATTGAAGATCATCTCGGTCCAGCCGAGCATGTCGAAGATGCGGTAGCACGCCGCCAGCTCGATACGCGCCTTGCGCTCGGCTTCGCTCATCGGCAGCTCCTTGGCCGCCCGCGCCGCGTTCTGCATGTAGATCGTCATGGCAGGAGTTTACTCCGCGGCTATTGCGCGGCGGAGGTGCTCGACGACCTCCGGTGAATCCCACTTCACCGGCCCCAGGTGGCGGCCCACCTCGCGGCCGGCCCGATCGACCAGCAGCGTCGCCGGCAGGCCCGCCGCGTCGAGCGTAAAGGCCGCCTTCGCCGTCGGATCGATGTACAGCGGCAAAGCCTTGATGCCCACCTCGCCGTAGAACTTGCGCGCGAT
>DASWER010000431.1:0-2670 GCA_036394655.1 Burkholderiales bacterium | reverse complement strand
CGCCGGTCGAGCCGATGGAGGGCATCATCATCCACCAGGACATGCCGATGACGGAGCGGCTGGCGAAAAGCTGAAGCCGGCTTGCTAGCAGCCCGCGCGCTGCTGCTGCTCGACGATCTTCTGCCGCTGCAGCGCGAGCTGATCGGCCAAGCCGGTGGTGTTGGCCTCGCGCTCCCTGCGCTCGACTTGCCTGATCTGGCGGCGGTAGCCGCGGCAGCGCTCGGCCTCGGGCGTGCCGCTCGGCTGCGCAGCGAACGGCCGCGTTTCCTTGGTAGCGGGAGTCGATGGGCGCTGCGAGCCGCGCTGCGGCTCGGCAGCGAATGGCGGCTGCGCCGCGGCGTTGAGCGCCATCGCGCTCGCAAAGACCAGGACGAGGTTTCTCACGAGGTTTCTCACGCGGTTAGCATGGCGCTATGCTGCGCGCGATGCAAGCCCGCCTCCTCGTCGCCATCGCGCTCGCCGCGCTCGGCGCCTGCAGCTACTTCCAGGATACGGGCCAGGAGGAGGCGACCATCGTGCGGCCCGGCAATTTCAGGAAAGGCTCGGGCGTGATCACCGCGGTGTCGGTCCTGCCGAACGCGAACAAAGACAAGGCGCAGCCGCGCGCCTCCGGGCGCAAGCCCGATCCCAACCTCTATCACGTCGAGCTGCAGATGGACGGCCACGGCTTCCAGGCCGTGGATATCGATAACGGCACCTTCATGCCGGGCGAGGCAGTCGAGCTCACCAACGACGGCCGTCTGGTGCGCGTTACCGGCACGAGCATCAACCGCGCGGTGCGCTGAGCAGGATGCGCGTCTCGCGCATTCCGCTGCCGCTCGCCGCTGCGCTGTTCCTCGCCGCCGCGCTCGCGCTCTACGCGAGCGGCCTGCGCTATCCGCTGGTATTCGACGATTACCACCTGAGCCCGTACCAGCTCGCGCACCATTACGCCGAGGCGCTTGCGCGCTTCGGCGAACTGCGCTGGCTCTCGGATGCGAGCTTCGGTGCGATCCACGCCGCTTTCGGCGGCAACCTGCTGTGGCAGCGCCTCGCCAACCTGCTGCTGCACGCGGCCACCGCCACGCTGCTCTTCGGCTTCCTGGCACGGCTCTTCGCCGCGCTGCTGGACGAGCCGCGCCTGCGCTGGCTCGCGTTCTTCGGTGCGCTCTGGTTTCTCGTCAACCCGGTCGCGGTGTACGGCGTCGCCTACCTGATGCAGCGCTCGATCGTGCTCGCGACGCTCTTCTCCGTCGCCGCGCTCTGGTGCGTGCTCGAAGGGCTGCTGCGCCGCAAAGCGCGGTGGTACGCCGGCGCCGCAGCGGCGTATCTCCTCGCGCTCTCGTCCAAGGAGCACGCCGTGATGCTGCCCGCCGTCGCCATCGCGCTCGCGCTGCTCATGGGCCGGCTGGAGGTCTCAATGCGCGCGCTGCGGTGGGTCGCCGTGTTCGCGGCGCTCGGCGCGGTGGTGATCGTGCAGCGGCGCGCTTTCCTCGGCGCCGCGTACGAACCCTTCGCCGCCGAGGTGATGCACGCGCGCGGCATCGACGCGGCGCTCGCCTATCCGCTGAGCGTGCTGAACCAGGCGACGCTCTTCTTTCGCTATCTCGTGACCTGGCTCCTGCCCTGGCCGGGCTGGATCTCGATCGACCTGCGCACGTCCTTTCCGACCCAGCTCCTCGGCTGGCCCCATGCCGCGGGCTTCGTCGCGTGGCTCGCCTATCCCGTCGTCGCGGTGGGGTTGCTCCTGCGCCGCGGCCGGCTCGGCCTGCTGGGCTTCGGCCTGCTCTATCCTTGGGTGCTCGCGCTTACCGAAGTGGCCGCGGCGCGCGTGCAGGAGCCTTACGTGCTCTACCGCAGCTATCTGTGGATGAGCGGCCTGCCGGCGATCCTGCCCGCGCTAGCCCTGCCGCTCGCGCCGCGCTGGCGCGAAGGCGTCCTCGCCGTGCTCTGCGTAGTGCTCGGCGTCGCTGCGCACGGACGGCTCGAGACCTTCGCGAGCTCGTTCGCGCTGTGGGACGACGCCCTGCGCAAGAACACCGATATGCGCGCGCCATACGTCGAGCGTGCCTATGTCAACCGCGGCCTGCGCCATCTCGCCGCCGCGCGCCTCGAGCCGGCGCGCGCCGACTTCGAGCGCGCGCTGGAGCTGAACCCGCGCTCCCCCGAGGCCTACCTCGGGCGCGGCACGCTGCGCCTGCGCAGCACGCAGCCCGCCGCCGCGCTGGAGGATTTCGATCGTGCCATCGCGCTCGACCCGAATTACCCGGGGCCCTACGCCAAGCGCTGCCTGGCAAAAGTCGAGCTGCGGCGCACGGCGGATGCCTTCCCCGATTGCCAGCGCGCGGTGGCGCTCGAACCGCTGAACGACGAGGCCTGGATCAATCTCGGCGTCGTGCAGCGCTCGCTCGGCCAGCGCGAAGCCGCCGGCGCGAGCTACGAGCGCGCGCTCGACCTCAACCCGGCGAGCGGCTCCGCGCACTACAACTACGGCGTGCTGCTCCTCGAAGCGGGCCGGCGCGACCTCTTCGTGCGCGATCATTTCGTCATCGCCTGCAGCGCGCGCGTCGAGCTCGCCTGCGATATCCTGAAGAAGAGCCGCGTCATCCAGGGCGAAGCAAAATGACGACTTTCCTCCGGAGGCTGACATGAAGACCTTGCAACTCCTGGGTGCCGCATGCGCCCTGGTCG
>DASWER010000430.1:0-2511 GCA_036394655.1 Burkholderiales bacterium | reverse complement strand
CACGCCGATCGCGGTGGTGCGCTCTTCATTGGAAAATTTGAAGCTGCAGCCCATTCCGGAGGACGCCGGCATCTACCTCGCGCGCGCAAATGAGGGGCTGAAGCGCCTCGATACCATCCTCACGCGCATGAGCGAAGCGACGCGCCTCGAGCAGCTGGTGCGAGAGGAGCACCGCGAGCGCTTCGACGCGCGCGACGTGGTGCGCGGTTGCACTTATGCCTACCCGGCGAAGAAATTCGAAGTGGCGCTGCCAGAGCAGCCCGTATGGCTGCGCGGCGCGCCCGACCTCTATGCGCAGATGCTCGACAAGCTGGTCGCCAACGCCGCCGATTTTTCCACTGGAGAGGAGCCGATCCGCGTCCGCCTGGAAGCGCGCGCCGGCGAAGCGACGCTGACGGTGAGCAATCGCGGCCCGCGGCTGCCGGAAGCGATGGCGGGCAAGCTGTTCGAATCCATGGTGTCGGTGCGCCGGTCGAACAACGGCACCGAGCCGCACCTCGGCCTCGGCCTCTACATCGTGCGCCTGGTCGCCGAGTTCCACGGCGGAGCCGCCGAGGCGCTCGACCGCGAGGATGGCTCGGGCGTCGTCATCAAAGTGAAAACGCCACTAAGTTAGATCCGAACGAGCTGCGTGCGCCGCGTCACCTTCCCGGCGACGATCGCTTCGCGCGTCACGCGCACCTTGCCCGGCGCCCAGCCGGCGAATTCGGCATAACCGACGCCGGGCTCGATGGCCGCCGGCGGCAGCACGCGCACGCTCCAGCCTTTCTTCGTCTTGTGGAAGAGCCAGAGCTCGCGCCAGGCATCGGCCGGCTGCACGGCGAGCGCGAGCGCGCTGGCCTCGGCGTTAACCACCGCCGACGCGGTCCAGACATGGCCGTAGGTGCAGCGCTTCGCCAGCTCGCCCTGCTTGCCATCCAGCAGGACGACGCAGGTCTGGCCCTTCTCACCGTCGGCCGTGACGATGCGTAGTCCCTTCGACGCCACCTGCCGTGCGAGCGCGACGCGCGTGGCGCGCACTCGCAGCTCCGCATCGCCGTACGCGGCGCGATCGGCTTCGGCGAGCTCAGCCCGGTCGATTCTTTCCAGGGCAGCAGCCGCCCGCTCGGCGGCCGCCGCGCCGCCCTCGCCTTTGCGCGCCTGCTGGTACGCGAGGCTCGCCCACACCGCGGCGCGGCGCATGAGGATGCGGTTGCGCAGATAGCCGGGCAGCGCCGCATCGTTCGAGCTTTCCAGCATCTCGGCGATGGTGAGCTCGGCGCGCATGCAGGCGGGCTCGGAGAGCGCGAGCATGGCGCGGGCGCGCTGCTCCTCGGTCGCGCGCATCGACAGCAGCTTGCGGTACGCGGCGCCGTCGTAGCACAGGCGCATGCGCCCTTTCGTCTCGACGGTAACGAAGCGCACGCCATAGCGGGCGGCGACCTCCACATGCGGAGATGGCCGGCGCGCCAGCCGCTCGGCCAGCGCCCCCATGTGATCCAGCGCCTCCACGCCCTCGGCACCATTCAGCAGCGCGGGCGGCGCCGCCTCTATATAGGCGGCCGCGATGCCGATGCCGAGCGCCTCGCTGCCCGGCACGCCGCGCAGAAAGCGCAGGATCGCGAGCAGCTCCGGCGCCTCGTCGGCCCTCAGCGCCAGGCGGCGCACCTGGCTCGCGCGCACGTAGCCGCCGCGCTCGCGCGTGTAGTCCCAGACTTCCAGGTAGTCCAGGCGCACGCCGCGCACTTCCAGCGTCTCGCCCTGCCAGAGGACCGCGCTCGGCCGCGCGGAGGCGCCGGGCGTGGGCCGCAGCGGCGTCTCGTCCTGAACCACGATCGCGTAGCCATTCGCATTTGCGCCCAATGAAATTACCAGGAAGACAAGTGCGTGCAGCTTCATGGCTTCTGCCCTCCGCCCAGGAGCGTCGCGCCGATGAAGCCCTGATCCGCCGGCGGCGGCGCGATGATCACCTGGATCTTGTCGGAGAGCTTGTCGGCGAGCGTCTTCTGGATGAGCAGCGGATGACGGCTGACCAGCACGCCCTCGCGTTCCATCTGCTCCGCAGTGGCCTTCCCAATCGCCTGCAATCTGAAAGCTTCAGCCTTCGCCAGCCGCTGTCGAGCATCCGCCTCGCCGCCGGCTTCTATGCGGCGCGCCTGCGCGTTGCCCTGAGCGCGCCGGATGGTGGCGACGCGCTCGGCCTCGGCCTCGAGCCTGCGCTGCTCGACCTGGCGCTGCTTGAACGGCAGCACGTGCTTCATCGCTTCGTCCTGCGCGCGCGCCGAGATCAGCTGCTCGAGCGCCGAAGCCTCGGCCGCCTTCTCGCGGCGCACCCGCGCGGCTTCCGCCTCGAGCTCGGTCTCCTTCACCCGCTTCTCCTTGAGCTCGAGGGTGTAGCGCATCTTCTCGGAGGCGAGCTCCTCGGCGAGCAGCGACTCCATGCCGCGGCGGTAGTCGGACGGCAGGTCGACCTTGCCGATCAGCACGTCGCGCAGCGCGACGCCGTCGGCGGCCAGCTTGGCGCGCAGCTCG
>DASWER010000429.1:0-7762 GCA_036394655.1 Burkholderiales bacterium | reverse complement strand
ATCTACGACGACGACGAGGTGATGGCGTTCCACGACATCCGGCCGCAGGCGCCGGTGCATTTCCTGCTCGTGCCGAAAGCGCACATCGCTACGCTCTACGACGCGCAGCCCGCGCATCAGGCGGCGCTCGGCAAGATGCTCGCGCTCGCGGGGCGGCTCGCGCGCGAGGCTGGCGCCACCGATGGCTTCCGCGCCATCGTCAACAACGGCCGGGTCGGGCATCAGGAGGTGTATCATGTGCACTTGCATGTTCTCGGCGGGCCGGATCCGCTCGGCCCGATGCTCTCGAGGAGAAATTAGGTTCCGCGCCGATGGAAGCCTCGGCGCAAAGCTAGGAGACTCTTATGGGCTCGTTCAGCATTTGGCATTGGCTGATCGTTCTGGTCATCGTGATGCTGATCTTCGGCACGAAAAAGCTGCGCAACATCGGCGCGGATCTCGGCGGTGCCGTGCGCGGTTTCAAGGACGGGATGCGCGAAGGCACCGACAAGCCGGCAGAGACCAGCCCGGCACCCCAGGTTACCGGCAAGACCGTCGAGGGCGAAGTGCGCGGCAAGACCGAGCACAAGGCCTGAGCTCTTACTCCGGTCCCACCAAGGCGCCCCCGCGGCGCCTTTTTAGTCTCTAGCGATGTTCGACATTGGATTTTCCGAGCTCTTGGTGATCGGCGTCGTGGCGCTGATCGTCATCGGGCCGCAGAAACTGCCGCGCGTGGCGCGCACCGTCGGGCATCTCCTCGGCCGGATGCAGCGCTATGTGTCCGACGTCAAGGCCGACATCAACCGCGAGATCGAGCTCGAAGAGCTGCGCAAGATGCGCGACTCGATGGAGAAGGCGGCAAGCGAGATGCACACGGCGGTCGATAGCGAACTCACCAAGACCGCCGACGAGCTCAACAAGGCGGTCGAGGGAGAGAAAAAGCCGGAGCCCGTAGCCGAGAAGCCGGCCCAAGAGCAAAAATCCGCGTGAGCGACCAGGAAAGCTTCATCTCGCACCTCATCGAGCTGCGCGAGCGGCTGATGAAGGCGGTGGGCGCGGTGCTGGTGCTGTTCATTGCGCTTTTCATCTGGCCCGGTTCTGGATACATCTACGATCTGCTGGCAGCGCCGCTGATGAGCGCGCTGCCCGAAGGCGCGAAGATGATCGCCACCGGCGTGATCACGCCTTTCATGGTTCCCGTGAAGGTGACGGCGCTCGCGGCATTTCTCATCGCGCTGCCCTTTGTGCTGTACCAGGCGTGGGCCTTCGTCGCGCCGGGACTCTACGAGCACGAAAGGAAGCTCGCCCTGCCGCTCGTGGTGGCGAGCACCGCGCTGTTCCTCTCCGGCGTCGGGTTCTGCTACTTCTTCGTGTTCCAGAAGGTGTTCGCCTTCATCCACGGCTTTGCGCCGAAGTCGATCACGCCGGCGCCCGACATCGAGGCGTATTTCAGTTTCGTGATCACCATGTTCCTCGCCTTCGGCGTCACATTCGAGATCCCGATCGTGGTGATCGTGCTGGTGCGCATGGGCGTGGTGACCATCCAGCAGCTGAAGGATGCGCGGCCGTACGTGATCGTGGGCGCCTTCGTGGTCGCCGCGGTAGTGACGCCGCCGGACGTGTTGTCCCAGTTCATGCTGGCGGTGCCGATGTGCGTGCTCTACGAGGCGGGCCTTTTCTTCTCGCGTTTCATTTCGGCGCGCCGCGAGACGGGCAGCACCGAGCCGGCCGAGACGCGCTAGTCGTTGCCCGCACCTGCGGTTGCGTGGCACCATCGGCTCGCGGAACAACCTGGGGGGACCACATGAGTAACCGATTCGCCTGCTTCGCGCTGGCACTGGCGCTCTTTGCGCCGGCCGCCTTCGCGCAGCCGCTGCTCATCACCGAAAAGAAGTTCTTCACGCTGCCGCAGTACACGACGCAGGGCGGAAAGCAGATCAAGAATGTGCGCGTGGGCTACGAGACCTACGGCAAGCTCAACGCCGCCGGCACCAACGTCGTGTTCGTCGCGCACTTTTTCTCCGGGACATCGCACGCCGCCGGCCGCTATAAAGCCGACGAAAAGACGGCCGGGTATTGGGACGCGATCATCGGCCCCGGAAAGGCGATCGATACCGACAAGTATTTCGTGGTGAGCGCCGATACGCTGGTCAATCTGAACGTGAAGAGCCCAATGGTGGGCACCAGCGGGCCGGCAACCACCAACCCGGACACCGGCAAGCCCTATGGCGCGAGCTTCCCGGTAGTCTCCATCGCCGACTTCGTGCGCGTCCACAAAGCGCTGCTCGATTCTCTCGGCGTCAAGAAGCTCGCGGCGGCCGCCGGTGCTTCGATGGGATCGCTTCAGGCGATGCAGTGGGCCGCCGAATATCCGGATTTCGTAGAGCGCGTGATCCACGTCATCGGCCCCGGCCTCGACGTCCATCCGTACGTGATCGAATTCGCCAACGTATGGGCCAGCCCGATCAGGCTCGATCCCAACTGGAAAGGCGGCGACTATTACGGTGGCGCCGAGCCGACCGAAGGACTTGCCCAGGCCTTGACCCTGGTCAGTTTCACCACTGTGCACTTCTCGTGGGCAGAGAAAGTGCATGGATATAAATGGGCGGCTGAAGGTAAGAATCCCGGCGACGCGATGGGCAATCTGTTCGCCATCGAAGACTCGCTGCAGAAGTCGGGTCAGGCCAGGGCTGCAGCCTCGGACGCGGGTCACTTCGTATGGCTGGTAAAGGCCAACCAGCTCTACAACCTGGAGAAGGAACAGGCGCGGATCAAGGCGAAAGTGCTCTTCCTGCCAGCGAAGACTGATCTTCTATTTCCGCCGGAGCTTTCGCGGCGCTCGGCGGACAAGTTGCGCGCGCAGGGTAATCAGGTGGAGTTCTACGAGATCGACGGCACGAGCGGACATCTGGACGGCCTTTTTTCGATCGGCAAAGTCGCCGACCGGATCGGCGCGTTCATGCAGAAGTAAGCGCGCTATTCAGCGCGCGCTTGCGGCTTCGGCCGTCGCCCGACGGTGATGTTGGCGTCGACGCTCTGGCCCTGGCGCTTGAGCCTGACCTTCGCTGCTTGGCCCGGCGCCAGCGCGGCGATCAGGTTCAGCATGCCGGCGGGGTCGGCGACCGGCTTGCCCTGGACCTCGAGCAGCACGTCGCCCGGCTTGACGCCCGCCTTGTCGGCCGGTCCGCCGCGCAGCACCCCCGCGATCAGCGCGCCGCGTGTGCTTTCGAGCTTGAACGATTCGGCAACCGGCGGCGTGATCTCCTGCACTTCGACGCCGATCCAGCCGCGCGTCACGCTGCCGCTCTTCACGATCTGGTCGAGCACCATCTTGGCGGTCGATACCGGAATGGCGAAACCGATGCCCATCGAGCCGCCCGAGCGCGAGAAGATCGCGGTATTGATGCCGACGAGATTGCCGGAGGCATCGATCAGCGCGCCGCCGGAATTGCCCGGGTTGATGGCGGCATCGGTCTGGATGAAGTTCTCGAAGGTGTTGATGCCCAGGCCGGTGCGCCCGAGCGCCGAGACGATGCCGCTGGTGACCGTCTGCCCGACGCCAAAGGGATTGCCGATGGCGAGCACCACGTCGCCGACGCGCAAGGCTTCCGAAGAGCCGAAGCTGATCGCCGGCAGACTCTCCGAACCCACCCGCAGCACGGCGAGGTCGGTCTCCGGGTCGTTGCCTACGACCTTCGCGAGCAGTCGCTTGCCATCGGCGAGCGCGACTTCGATCTCGTCGGCCGCTTCCACCACATGATGGTTGGTGAGCACGTAGCCGCTGGTGCTGACGATCACACCCGAGCCGAGGCTCGAGGCGCGCTGCGCTTCGTCGGGCAGTTGATCGCCGAAGAAGCGCCGGAAGATCGGATCGTTGAGCAGCGGATGACGTTGCGCGCGCACTTCCTTGGAAGTGAAGATGTTCACTACGGAAGGCGTCGCGCGCTGCACCGCATCGCTATACGAGCCCGCGCGCGTAAGCGTCGACGCTGACGGCGCGGCGTTTTGCACCAGGGCAGCCGTGGACGTGCCGCGCGCCGGCAGCCATTCCGGGCGGAATGTCGAGACGACGAACAGTGCAGCGACGGCAATCGTCGCGGCCTGCGCAAAGATGAGCCAAAGACGCAGCATGGGAAGGGCGCCTAGTATACAAAAATCCCCTTGAAAACTAAGCGCTTACAAGCGAAATCGTGGACAAGGGCGAAGCGCGCCGCTACAATCGCGAGCTTTTGCGCCCTCTCACAAGAACTCCATCTTCATGAACGACAACGAAAAACCAGACCCGAAGGTCAACTCAGCGCGGCGCAACCTGGTGGTCGCCACCTCTGCCGTGGGGGCCGCCGCCGGCCTTGGCGCGGCAGTTCCCTTCGTCGTCAGCATGTGGCCTTCCGAGCGTGCGCGCGCGGCCGGCGCTCCGGTGCAAGTCGATCTGTCGCGCGTCGCACCCGGCGAGCTCGCGGTGATCGAATGGCGCGGCAAACCGGTCTGGGTGCTGCGGCGCACGCCGGAGATGCTCGCTTCGCTGAAGGCAGCGGAGCCCCGCCTCTCGGATCCCGCGTCGAAGGCTTCCGAGCAGCCGAAGTACGCGCAGAACGAGTACCGCTCGGCCAAGCCGGACATCATGGTGATGGAAGGGGTGTGCACGCATCTCGGCTGCTCGCCGCAGCTGAAGAGCATGGAAGCCAAGGCCGAGATGGGCGCCGACTGGCCCGGCGGCTTCTATTGTCCGTGCCACGGCTCCAAGTTCGACTATGCAGGCCGCGTCTTCCGCGGCGCGCCCGCGCCGACCAATCTGCGAGTGCCGCCCTATACGTTCACCACCGAGACCGCGATGGTCATCGGTGAAGACGAAAAAACCAAGGGAGCGTAGGCATGGTCGCACGCCTGTGGCACTGGTTCGACTCGCGCATGCCTACGGTGGCTTCGGAATGGCGCAAGCACGCCTCCGAGTACTACGCGCCGAAGAACTTCAACTTCTGGTATTTCTTCGGCTCGCTCGCGCTGTTGGTGCTGGTGATCCAGATCGTCTCGGGAATTTTCCTGACGATGAACTACAAGCCGGATGCGACTCTCGCCTTCGGCTCGGTCGAGTACATCATGCGCGATGTGCCGGGCGGCTGGATCCTGCGCTACATCCACTCCACCGGCGCCTCGGCGTTCTTCATCGTCGTCTACCTGCACATGTTCCGTGCGCTGCTCTACGGCTCGCACAAGGAGCCGCGCGAGCTGGTGTGGATCTTCGGCGTGCTGATCTATCTCACGCTGATGGGCGAGGCCTTCTTCGGCTATCTGCTGCCCTGGGGACAGATGTCGTACTGGGGCGCGCAGGTGATCGTGAATCTGTTCGGCACGGTGCCCTTCATCGGCCCGGATCTCGCGCTCTGGATCCGCGGCGACTACGTGGTCTCGGATGCGACGCTCAACCGCTTCTTCGCGCTGCACGTGATCGCCTTCCCGCTGGTGCTGCTCGGATTGGTGACGGCGCACCTGCTGGCGCTGCACGACGTCGGCTCGAACAACCCCGACGGCGTGGACGCCAAGAAGCTGAAAGGGCCCGACGGCCATTACCTGGACGCGATTCCCTTCCATCCGTACTACACGGTCAAGGACCTGGTCGGCGCGGTGGTGTTTCTCATGATCTTCTGCTTCGTCATGTTCTTCACCCCGGAGGTGGGAGGCTACTTCCTCGAGAACAACAACTTCATACCGGCCGACCCGCTGAAGACGCCGCAACACATCGCGCCGGTCTGGTACTTCACGCCGTACTACTCGATCCTGCGCGCGGTGCCGCCGCTGTTCCACTCGCAGTTCCCGGGCGTGATGGCGATGGGCATCGCGACGATGATTCTGTTCTTCCTGCCGTGGCTCGACCGCAGTCCGGTGAAGTCGATCCGCTACCGCGGCAGCCTGTACAAGGCGTGGCTCGCGCTGTTCATCGTCGTGTTCCTGGTGCTGGGTTATCTGGGCACCGAGCCGACCACGGTGTGGGGCCAGTTCGGCTTCGACGCGTTCTTCCTCGACACCAAGGACGTCGCCACCTGGGTGGCGCGCGTGTGCACGGTGATCTACTTCCTGTTTTTCTTCCTGATGCCCTGGTACACGGCGCGCGACAAGCTGCGGCCGGTGCCCGAGCGCGTCAGCTTTCATTGAGCCGGCGATGAAGACAATCCTCGCGACTCTGCTCTTCCTAATGCCCGCGCTGGCGCCCGCCGCCGAGGGCTACCGGCTCGACCGCTCGCCGAACGATCCGCGCGACCTGGTGAGCCTGCAGTCGGGCGCGCGCACTTACATGAACTACTGCCTCGGCTGCCACGGCCTGCAGTTCATGCGCTACGAGGGCCTGAAGGAGATCGGCCTCAATGAGCAGCAGATCCGCGACAACCTGATGTTCACCGCCGACAAGATCGGTGAGCCGATCAAGATCGCGTTCAACCCGAAGGAGGCGAAGGCCTGGTTCGGCGTGGCGCCGCCCGATCTCTCGGTGGTATCGCGCTCGCGGGGCGCCGACTGGCTGTATACGTATCTGCGCACCTTCTACCGCGACCCGAAGACGGCCAGCGGCTGGAACAACCTCGTGTTCCCGAACGTCGGCATGCCGCATGCGCTCTGGCAACTGCAGGGCCAGCGCGGCCTCGAGATGGTCTCGCACAAGGAAGGCAGCCACGCCAGGGTGGAGTACAAGTGGTCCGAGGTCGCGAAGGGCAGCCAGACCGCGGCCGAATATGACGCCACGGTGCGCGATCTGGTCAATTTCCTCGTCTACGTTGGCGAGCCCTCGGGCGTTTATCGCCGGCCGATCGGCATCATCGTGCTGTTCGTGCTCGGCGTGCTGTTCGTGTTTGCGTATTTGCTGAAGAGGGAATACTGGAAAGACGTGAAGTAAGCGAGGGCGCGCCGCGCCCTGTTCCGGAGCCGCAATAAGCCATGATGCAACTTTATTCGGGCACTACGTGCCCATTCAGCCACCGCTGTCGTTTCGTGCTCTACGAAAAGGGCATGGACTTCCAGGTGATCGACGTCGACCTCTACAACAAGCCCGAGGACATCGCGGTGATGAATCCGTACAACCGCCTGCCGGTGCTGGTCGAGCGCGACTTGATTCTCTATGAGTCGAACATCATCAACGAGTACATCGACGAGCGCTTCCCGCATCCGCAGCTGATGCCGGCCGACCCGGTGATGCGCGCGCGGGCCCGCCTGATGCTCTTCAACATGGAGGTGGAGCTGTTCTCGCAGATCGAGGCGCTCGAGTCGGGCAAGGAGAAGCAAGTCGAGCGCGCGCGCCAGCACGTCACCGACCGGCTGATCGAGCTCGCGCCGGTGTTCACCAAGACCAAGCACATGCTGGGCGACGACTTCACCATGCTCGACGTGGCGATCGCGCCGCTCCTGTGGCGGCTCGACCATTACGGCATCAAGCTCGGCAAGACCGCGGCGCCGCTCATGAAGTACGCCGAGCGCATCTTCTCGCGCCCGGCATTCATCGAGGCCCTGACGCCGTCGGAAAAGGTGATGCGCAAGTAGTTGCAATGAAGGAAATACCCACCAAGCCCTACGTGCTGCGTGCACTCTTCGAATGGTGCGTGGACAACGGCTACACGCCGCACCTCGCGGTGAAGGTCGATTCGCGCACGCAGGTGCCGCCGGAGTATGTGAAGGGTGGTGAGATCACCCTGAACATCAGCCCGAACGCGGTGCACAAGCTGCAGATGGGCAACGAGCTGATTGAATTCTCGGCGCGCTTCGGCGGCGTCGCACGCCAGATCTCGGTGCCCATCACCAA